>NZ_JBMCZA010000239.1:36706-45910 GCF_048654705.1 Nocardioides sp. CPCC 206348 | reverse complement strand
GCGATCACCAGCAGGCGTGCCGATCCGGCCAGCAGCGCGACCGCCCCCAGCGCCACAACGCCACCGGCCACCCAGCGCGGTGCACCTCGCGACGCGCCACGCTCGACGGTCGTGGACGGCAGGCCCGCCAGCAGGAGGGCGACCGCGAGCGTCGTACTCACGACGGCGACCAGGGCGCTCATCGCGGGGACCGCCGATCGAGCAGGTCCAGCAGCCGACGTGAGCCCGGACCGGACGTGAGGGTGCCGTCGTCGGCGAAGGTCACGGCGGGCTCCGTCCGGACCCAACCGTCCGGATCCCGCACCAGGACCGCGATCTGGCCCAGTCGGCGCCGGCCACTGGGGCGATCGCGAACCACGTGGAGGACGAGGTCGACGGCCGAGGCGAACTGGCTGTGCGCCGCCGCCCGGCCGAGACCGGCCGTGAGGGCGAGGGCCTCGACGCGCGCCGGCACGTCCGCCGCGGAGTTCGCGTGCAGGGTGCCGCTGCCGCCCTCGTGACCGGTGTTCATCGCAGCCAGCAGGTCGACCACGGCTGCATCGCGCACCTCACCGACCACGAGCCGGTCGGGCCGCATCCGGAGCGCCTGCCGCACCAGGTCCCGGAGTACGACGGCGCCGGCTCCCTCGAGGTTGGCCGGCCGTGCTTCCAGCCCGACGACCTGGGGGTGCACGGGCCGCAGCTCGGCGGCGTCCTCGACGATGACGATCCGCTCGCCCGGATCGACGGCGCCGAGCAGGGCCGCGAGCAGCGTGGTCTTGCCCGTACCGGTGCCGCCACTGACCAGGAAGGCGAGCCGGGCCGCGATGACCTGGCGAACGAGATCGTGGGCCTCGCCGCTCAGCGCCCCGGCCGCCCGCAGCTCGTCGAGGGTGAAACCGCCGCGGCGCGGGATCCGCAACGAGATCGCGGTGCCGGGCTGGGCAAGCGGCGCGAGCACCGCGTGGCAGCGGGTGCCGTCGGGCAGGCGGACGTCGGCGTACGGCGCGGCGTCATCGATGCGGCGACCGCCGGTCGCCACCAGCCGCTGGGCCAGTCGCCGACACGCCTCCTCGGACGCCAGCACGACCTCGGTCTCCTCGAGCCCGCTGCCACGGTCGATCCGGACGGGGCCGGGTCCGTTGACCAGCACGTCGGTCACGCCGGGCAGGCGCAGCAACGGATCCAGCGGACCAGCACCGACGACGTCGCGGCGCAGCACCTCGTAGACGGCGAGCACCGTCGCATCACCGACCGGTCGGCCGGCGGCTCGCAGGGCATCGGCCACGCGGTGCGGCGTGAGGGAGCCCTCCACCGCGGCCAGCCGGCGGCGCACCTCCTCGACGAGCACGGTGACGTCATCGGCGATCACGACGCAGCCGCTTCGGCCGAAGCGACGGGTGCGTCGTCGCCGAGGATCCGCGCCACCGCGCGCGCCAGCGGACCGCGCGCCGACCGCATCGGTCCCAGCCCGAGGTCGACCGCTTCGCCCAGGCCACGCTGGTCCCGCATCTGCGCCACGACCGGCAACCCCACCGCCCGTTGCACGTCGGCGGCCGCGAACCCCTCACCCCGGAGCACGACGCCGGGCGACGCGTGGTCGGAGAAGCGGGCCCGCATCCGGGCAGCCCCCGCCACCCCCACCACGCTGGCGGAGGTCGCGACCAGGAGCTCGTCGCACCGTGACGCGACCTCGTCGATCAGCGGATCGGTCGACCGCGGCAGGTCGACGACGACGATCCGGTGCCCGCGGCGGGCGGCGGACAGCGCCTCCCGCACGGCGAACGCCTGCAGCGTCTGGACCCGCCCGTCGACGTACCAGGACAGGACGCCGAGGTCACCGCGCCGGGGCAGTGCCTCGCGCAGGGCGCGCGCGGACAGGCGCCCCGTGGTCTGGCACAGGGCATCCCACCGGAAGCCGTCCTGTCGCTCGACGCCCAGGATCCGGTCGAGGCCGGGACCCTGGGGGTCGCAGTCGATGACCACCGAGGGGCCGGACCGGGCGGCCCACTGGCCCAGGGCGCAGGCCAGGGTGGTCGCACCCGCGCCACCACTGCCGCCGATGACGCCGATGACCCGGCCGCGATCGGCGCGGTGCTCGGTGAGGTCGGCCAGCAGCTCCACCAGCCAGCCCGCCGAGCCGTGCACGTCGATGACCTGCTCGGCACCGAGCGTCAGCGCGGTGCGGTACAGCTCGTGCGGCGCGTGGCGCAGGGTGACGACGTAGGTGCGGGGTCGCTTCTCGGGGCCGAGCCCGGCGAGGACCTCGGCCAGGTCCGGACCGACGAGGACCACCGGCGCCCTCCCCCAGGTCGTCAGTGCGGCCAGCGGATCGCGCGCGATCGTCGGGGTCACATCGGCCGCGGCGGTGAGCGGCAGGAGCTCGGCGAGCAGGGCTTCATCGGCGGTCACCAGGAGGGGCGGGACGTCCACGGTGGGCGCGGGCGTCGTACGGGAAAGGGGTGGGGTTCGGGACATGCAGAGGTTCTCGCCCCACGCCGACACCGCCACACGACGCCGTCACAGGCCTGTGGACCGGGCTGGTCCGAGGGCGTGTTGTGGAGGGGAAGTGGACATTTCGAACACCCCTGCGACCTACGATGGAGCCATGGCCCTTCCGGGTACGGCGCCCACTGCGGCTTTCTTCGACCTCGACAAGACGATCATCGCCAAGTCGAGCGTGCTGGCCTTCAGCAAGCCCTTCCAGGCCGGCGGCCTCATCTCGCGCCGCGCCGTGCTCCGCTCGGCCTACGCACAGTTCGTCTTCATGATCGGCGGGGCCGACCACGACCAGGTCGAGAAGATGCGCCAGTTCATGTCGCAGCTGACCGCCGGCTGGGACGTCGCCACCGTTCGCGAGATCGTCGCCGACACGCTCCACAACATCGTCGATCCGATCGTGTACGACGAAGCCGTCCGCCTCATCGAGGAGCACCACGCCGCGGGCCGGGACGTCGTCATCGTCTCCACGTCCGGCAGCGAGGTGGTCGAACCGATCGGTGCGCTGCTCCGCGCCGACCGCGTCATCGCCACGCGGCTCAAGGTCGAGGACGGCCGCTACACCGGCGAGATCGACTACTACGCCTACGCCGAGGAGAAGGCGAACGCGATCCGCGAGCTCGCCGCGGAGGTCGGCTACGACCTCGAGAACTCCTGGGGCTACTCCGACTCGATCACCGACGTACCCATGCTCGAGATCGTCGGCCACCCGCATGCGGTGAACCCGGACAAGGAGCTGCGGAAGGTCGCCGCGTCACGCGGCTGGCCGGTGCTGGCGTTCACCCGACCGGTCGCGTTGCAGTCCCGGTTGCACCTACCGCCGCCCAAGCCGACCCTCGCCGCACTCGCTGTCGGTGGGGTGGTCGCGGTCGGTGCCGCGGTGTGGGTGGGCGCGCGTCGACGTGCGCTGAGCGCCTGACCTCGCGCTCACGAGAAACCCGTCCCAACCCCCCAGAGTTGTCTGAGTTGCCCCAAAACACAACCCCTTGAACGTGCCCCCCAAGGGGCGTACAAAGGACATCAACAACTCCAAAGACAACACGTGATCCCGGTACCCACGCGGCGATCTACCCTTCCTAATTGGGCGCTTGCATTCCGGAACACTTCCGGAGCAGCTGAAATGGTGCACGCCTGGTAGCCAATGGACCACGTGTCCGCGGTGACACCCGAGACATTCGTTGACTCGGGTGTCACCTGCATGTTCAGGGGTCTCGAGACGGTCGCTGCGCGACCTCCTCGACCAACGCCGCTTCGCTTCTCGAGACGGTCCTACTCCGCGTCGCGCACTAGCGGGCTCGCCTCGGCCGCCGCGGCATACGCCTCGGTCGCGTAGATCAGCCACGCGTGACGGCCGGCCTGACCACCGCTCGCCCAGCCGCGCAGGTTCGACTCGTACTCCGCGCGCAGCGCCAGGTGCGCGGCCTCCGGCACCATCAACGACTTCTCGTCGACCCCCTTGACCGCGAGCAGGAGCCGTTCGGTCGCCCGCGCGACGATCCCGTTGTGCGACCCGAAGGGCGCCGCGGACACGAGGTACGCGTGCACCACGGCAGCCACGGCCAGCGCGGGTGCCTCGGTGGGCGCGGTGATCAGCTCGGCCACCGCCCGCAGCTTCAACGCCGCCTCGTCGTCGCGCGGACGTCCCAGCATCTCGTCGGGCAGGATGCCGCGCGCCGCGACCGTGTGCATCCGGGCCAGCGCCTGCAGCGGCTGGCGGCGCAGGACCGGCATCAGCGACAGCAGCTCGGTGGCCAGTCGTACGGCGACCGTCGCGATCTCGTCACCGGCGCCGTCGCGCACCTCGGCGAGCGTCGACGTCGACCCCTCGAGCACGGCACTGGCGTGGGCTCCCCGCAGGAGCGACTCGGCCGTCAGCTCGGGGCTGGTGCGGCGCAGGCCACGGTCGCGCAGGACGACGTCGATGCCGTCGCGGGCGGCCGTGAAGCCCGAGGGGACGCCTTCGAGGGAAACCAGCCAGGCGTGGGGATCGGTGGTCACGAGGTGCAGCCTAGGAGGGTGGAGAGGGAGAGGCCGTCGGAGGTGGAAGGTGGATGGGATCCAGGAGCCTGTGCGTGCCTCCGCGACGAGGCGGGCCTGCCGCCGTACCCTCGCCTTGATGGCTACCGACTCCACTCCCCGCACCACGGCCGCACTCTCCTTCGGGAACGTGGTCGAGGCCTACGACCGCGGCCAGCCCGGCTACCCGCGCGAGGCCGTGGCGTGGTTGACCGGTGAGCAGCCGCGATCGATCCTCGAGCTCGGTGCCGGCACGGGCAAGCTGACCGAGCACCTCGTCGCGCTGGGCCACGACGTCCACGCCACCGACCCCGACCCGCGGATGCTGGAGCGCCTGGCCGACCGGATCCCCGAGCTGCGGGTGTCGCAGACCAGCGCCGAGGAGATCCCGGCCGCCGACGCCACCTTCGACCTCGTCATCGCCGGCAACTCCTACGAGTGGTTCGACCATGAGCGGGCGCTGCCGGAGATCGCCCGCGTCCTGCGTCGTGGCGGCTCGCTCGCAGTCGTGCGCAACCTGCGCGACGAGCGGATTCCGTGGGTCAAGCGACTGGGCAACCTGATCGGACACCACGTGGCCGGCCTCGGCATCGGCGACGAGCTGGACGGGTCGCCGTACTTCGGCCCGGTCGACGAGAAGTCCTTCAAGCAGTGGCAGGTCATCCAGCGCGCGTCCGTGCAGGACCTGGTCCGCTCGCTCGCCGACGTCGCGCCCCTCGAACGCACCGGACAGGAGTCGCGGATCCGCGAGGTCCTGGCGTTCTACGACGACTTCGGCCGCGGCATGGACGGCATGCAGCTGCCCTACGTCACCGAGTGCTTCCGCGCCGTGGTCGGCATCCAGCCGAAGACGATCCGTCCCGAGAGCGGTACGACGGACGCCCTGGCCCTGGCCGGCGAGCAGTCCGACGACGAGTCGGTGTCCGTCGGGGCGATGGCCGCCGCGGTCGAGCCGCCGGCCGACGACGACTCCGGAATGCTCCTCATCGACTTCCGCTGAGCCTGGAGCCACCATGCGCGGCCGGTCTGCTCTGGCCACGCTGGCTCTCCTCCTCGCCGCGTGTACGACGACCGGTGAGCCGACGCCCGAGCCCGCCCCCGCGGTCGTGGTGCCGAGCGCGGTCCCGGCCGGCGAGGTCTACGGGCGGCTGCTCGATGGTTCGGGGAAGTCGGTGCCGGGTGGCTCGGTCACCCTGACCCAGCCGTTCGACGACAACATCGTGCTGCTCTCGGTCCGGCTGATCTCGCTCGGTGTGTTCTGCCTGATCCCCGACGCGGGCCTCTGCCCGACGTCCCATCGGGCCAACCTCGCGGACAACGGGTTGTGGACCCTGCCGGCGGGCGAGGTCGAGGCCGACAAGGCGTTGACGGTGAGCGGGCAACGGCCGCAAGGACCGGACGGTGCAGCCCAGGTGGCGGTCTCGGTGCCCAACCGCAAGGACCCCCAACGGGTGCCCGACCTCGTGCTGTGGGAGCCGACGGTGACCCTGACGCCGGTGGCCGGTGGCACCCGGGTCGCCTGGCCCCGACTGACCGGACCGCAGGGCAAGGCGGTGCGCTACGCCGTCTACGCCACCACCGGGGAGTCGGCGTTCGCGAAGCCCGTCGAAGTGGCGAGCGGCCTTCGTCGTACCAACGCGGTGGTGGCGGGATGGGTGACCGAGGACCAGCCGATGCGGGTGACGGTGGTCGCGTCGACCAGGCGCGGGCCGGCCGCGTTCGTCTACACGGCGCCCTCGGTCGCCGCCGAGGGCACGGCGGTCCCGGTGTCGCGGGGCCGGCCGTGCACGACCGATCGCGGAGGACGGCAGGTCAGGGGCGAAGGCGTCTGCGGGCTGACCGACGGCGACCTGGACAGCCACGCCCAGGTGCGGTTGTCCGGCGAGTGCGACGTCAGCGACAGCGCCTGCCGACCGCCGTCCCACCGCCGGATCTGCGTCGACCTCGGTCGGGCGCGACCGGTGTCGCGGGTGGTGGTCCGGACTCCCTTCCTGGCGGTGGACCAGGTGGTGGAGCTGTCGCGGGACGGTCGCGCCTTCGTGCGCGCGGGAGCGTTGCACGACGTCGGCAGTGACGACGGCCGGGTCTTCCCGGTGCCGGTGCGGCCGGCCACCACGGCTCGCTTCGCCTGCATCCGCAGCGACGCCTACGGGTACTCCGGCGCGACCACCGCCGAGATCTCGGTGTGGTGACCCGCGGCCACCTGCGACACCTCGCATCCCCAAACCCCACACTTCGTGTCCCCAAACCCCACACTTCGTGCGGCACGATGGGCGGATGCGGAACGCGGGGTGGTGGCGACGGGGCCATCTGGGCAGTGACGCGGACCGCGCGGCGTTCCGGGCGCTGCACCAGGCGTCCCTTGCTGCGCCGCCCCTCCAGGAGGGGTTGACGACGGCGAGCGCCGAACGGGCCGTGAAGCACCTGCGCAACCTGCTCGGCACCCCGGCGATGGCGATCACCGACACCGAGGCGGTGCTGGCCTGGGACGGCGTCGGCAACCACCACCTCGACCAGGCGGCCGTCGTCGGGCTGCTGACGATCGAGCGGGGAAGCACCCGCACCGTCGACCGCGGCCAGCTCGGGTGCACCACCAACGGGTGCCCGGTCCGGTCCGGGGTGGCGAGCCCGCTGATCGTCGAAGGGCGCGTGCTCGGGACGGTCCAGGCGTTCGCTCCGAGCATGACCGCGGGGCTGGTGCGGGCCACCGAGGAGGTCGCGCAGTGGGTGTCGGGACAGCTCGAGCTCGCCGAGCTCGACGCCCACCGCAACCGGATGATCGAGGCCGAGATCCGGGCCCTGCGCGCCCAGATCAGCCCGCACTTCGTCTACAACTCGCTCAACGCGATCGCCAGCTTCGTCCGCACCGACCCGGACCGGGCGCGCGACCTGCTGGTGGAGTTCGCCGACTTCACCCGGTACTCCTTCCGGCGGCACGGCGAGTTCACGACGCTCGCCGAGGAGCTGCGCTCCATCGAGCGCTACCTCCTGCTCGAACAGGCCCGCTTCGGCGACCGGCTCCAGGTCACGCTCAACGTGGCACCCGAGGTGCTGCCGGTCGTCGTACCGTTCCTCTGCATCCAGCCGCTCGTCGAGAACGCCGTACGCCATGGGCTCGAAGGCGTCGAGCAGGCAGGGCACCTCACCATCAATGCCCACGACCGCGGGCACGAGGCGGTCATCGAGGTCGAGGACAACGGGGTCGGCGAGGACCCGGAGAAGGTACGACGCGCGCTCGCCGGTGACGAGGCGCTCGACTCGGTCGGGCTCGGCAACGTCGACGCACGGCTGCGCGCGACCTTCGGTGACGACTACGGTCTGGTCGTGGAGACCGCACCCGGCGCCGGCACCAAGGTGATCGTGCGCGTCCCGAAGTTCGCACCGGGCGTCACGGTGGATCGGGCATGAGCGGTCTGCGCGTGCTCGTGGTCGACGACGAGCGACCCGCCCTCGACGAGCTCACCTTCCTGCTCGAGGCCGACCCGCGCATCGGCGAGGTGGTCGCGTGCCAGTCCGCCACCGACGGCCTGCGCACGCTGCGCGAGCGGGAGGTCGACTGCGTCTTCCTGGACATCCAGATGCCGGGCCTGACCGGGCTGGAGCTGGCCGAGGTGCTGAGCCGGTTCAAGCAGCCGCCGCCGATCGTGTTCGTGACGGCCCACGAACAGCACGCCGTCGACGCGTTCGACCTGCGTGCGGTCGACTACGTCCTCAAGCCGGTCCGCCCCGAGCGCCTCGCCGAGGCGGTACGACGGGTGCTGGGCGACACGGCGGCCCCGGCTCCCGTCGCCGACACCCAGGTCGCCGTCGAGCGCGGCGGCGTCACGCGCTTCATCGATCGCCGCGACATCACCCACGTCGAGGCACAGGGCGACTACGCGCGACTCCACACCAAGGCCGGCGAGAACTACCTCGTGCGGGTGCCGCTGACGACGCTCGCCGAGGACTGGGCCGAGTCCGGCTTCCACCGGATCCACCGTTCCCTGCTGGTCGCGCTGGCGCACGTGACCGAGGTGCGTTCGGACAGCGGGCGGACGTCGGTGATGGTCGGCGAGATCGAGCTGCCGGTGAGCCGCCGGCACACCCGTGGCCTGCGCGACGTCCTGGTCCGCCGGGCCCGGGCAGGCGGCTGAGCATGACCGAGCGGGTGCGGGTCACCGGTCCGCCACGCCACACCGCTGCCAGTCGTACGGCGACCCGGCTCGGCGACGTCACGGAGCAGACCGCACTGGGCGACCTCTACCTGCGCTCGCTCCTCGCCGAGCAGCTGCGGCTCGCGCTGCGGGTGATCGGCCTGCTCGTCGTGACGCTGGGCCTGGTGCCCCTGCTGTTCCACCTGGCGCCGTCGCTCGCCGACCGGCAGCTGCTCGGCATCCCGTTGGCCTGGCTGGCGCTCGGAGTCCTCGTCTACCCGTTCCTGCTGCTGCTCGGCTGGCGCTACGTGCGGCGGGCCGAGCGCAACGAGCGGGTGTTCGCGGACCTGGTCAGTGGCCACGAGGACAGCGCCGAGGACAGAGACGACGAGAGGGCCTGAGGGTGGACACCGCCGCCGTACCGGGCCTCGTCGCCGTCGTCCTCGTCTCGCTGGTGACCCTGGCGATCGGCACCTGGGGCCTGCGCTTCTCCCGCACGACCAGCGACTTCTTCGTGGCGTCACGCACCGTGCGGCCGCGACTGAACGCGTCGGCGATCGGAGGCGAGTACCTGTCC
>NZ_JBMCZA010000239.1:36495-36696 GCF_048654705.1 Nocardioides sp. CPCC 206348 | reverse complement strand
TTCGTGGCGTCACGCACGGTGCGGCCGCGACTGAACGCCTCGGCGATCGGCGGCGAGTACCTCTCGGCGGCGTCCTTCCTCGGCATCGCCGGACTGCTGCTGATCGGCGGCGCCGAGATGCTCTGGTACCCGGTCGGCTGGACCGCGGGCTACCTCGTCCTGCTCGTCCTGGTCGCCGCTCCCCTGCGCCGCTCCGGCGCC
>NZ_JBMCZA010000239.1:36138-36441 GCF_048654705.1 Nocardioides sp. CPCC 206348 | reverse complement strand
GGCGTGGGCTGGCTCTACCTGCTGCCGCAGTTCGAGGGCGCCGGGATCACCCTGCACGCCGCGATCGGCGCGCCAGAATGGGTCGGGCCCGTGGTGGTCGGCGGTGTCGTCCTCGCCAACGTGACCTCGGGCGGGATGCGCTCGATCACCTTCGTCCAGGCCTTCCAGTACTGGCTCAAGCTCACCGCGCTGCTCATCCCGGCGGCCGTCCTGCTCGCGGTCTGGTGGGGCGACGGCCGCCCCGGCAGCTCGATGGCCGACGGTGACTGGTCCGTGCCGGTCGCCGGTGGCGGCGGCCTGGGC
>NZ_JBMCZA010000239.1:35675-36128 GCF_048654705.1 Nocardioides sp. CPCC 206348 | reverse complement strand
GGCCGCCCCGGCAGCTCGATGGCCGACGGTGACTGGTCGGTGCCGGTCGCCGGCGGCGGCGGGCTCGGGCTCTACACGACGTACTCACTGATCATCGCGCTGTTCCTCGGCACCATGGGCCTGCCGCACGTGGTGGTCCGCTTCTACACCAACCCCGACGGCCGCGCAGCGCGTCGTACGACGGTGGTGGTGCTCGCCTTCCTCGGCCTGTTCTACCTGCTGCCGCCGGTCTACGCCGCCCTCGGCCGCGTGTACGGCGACCAGCTGGTGTCGTCCGGACGATCGGACGTGCTCGTCCTCGAGCTCCCCCGGGTGATGCTCGAGGGCGTGGGCGGTGACGTGCTGACCGGCCTCGTGACGGCCGGCGCCTTCGCCGCGTTCCTGTCGACGTCGTCCGGGCTGGCCATCGCCGTGGCCGGCGTCCTGACGCAGGACGTGACGACGCGTCTCGTC
>NZ_JBMCZA010000239.1:32240-35618 GCF_048654705.1 Nocardioides sp. CPCC 206348 | reverse complement strand
CTGCTGGTCCGCAACGTCGGCGTCGCCCAGTCGGTGGGACTGGCCTTCGCCGTCGCGGCATCGACGTTCTGCCCGCTGCTCGTGCTCGGCATCTGGTGGCGCGGCCTGACCGACATCGGCGCCCTCGCCGGCCTGGTCGCGGGCGGCCTCGGCGCCGGCGGGGCCGCTGTGGCCACCCTCGGTGGCTACGCACCCGGCGGCTGGGCCGGAGCCCTGCTCGGCCAGCCCGCCGCCTGGAGCGTGCCGCTCGCCGTCGCCGTGATGGTCACCGTCTCGCTCGCAACGTCCGCGCGAGCGCCTGCCCACGCGCGACGGTTCCTCGTCCGCCTGCACACGCCGGAGTCGCTCGAGGCGGCCTGACCTCAGGCGCCGTTGAACTCCGCGGGGTTCGGGCCGACCCGACCGTCGCGCTCGAGCCCGTCGATCGCCGCCAGGTCGTCGCCGCTGAGCTCGAACCCGAACAGGTCGAGGTTCTCGGCGATCCGCGACGGGGTGACCGACTTGGGGATCACCACGCGACCCTGCTGGAGGTGCCAGCGCAGGATCACCTGGGCAGGCGTGCGGTCGACGCGCGCGGCGATGGTCGTCACCACCGGGTCCGCGAGGACGGCGCCCTGGGCGAGCGGGCTCCACGCCTCGGTCGCGATGCCGAGGCGCGCGTCGGCCTCGAGGACGGCCCGCTGCTGCAGAGCCGGGTGCACCTCGACCTGGTTCACGGCCGGCACCGTTCCGCCGAGCGCAACGATCCGCTCGAGGTGGTCCGGCAGGAAGTTGGAGACGCCGATCGCACGGACCCGCCCGTCGGCGTACAACTGCTCGAGGCCCTGCCAGGCGCCGACGTACAGGTCGCGCGCCGGGGTCGGCCAGTGGATCAGGTACAGGTCGGCGTGGTCGAGGCCGAGTCGTTCGAGGCTCTTCTCACAGGCCGCAACCGGGGCCTCCTGGTCGGAGTTCCAGAGCTTCGTGGTGATGAAGAGCTCCTCGCGCGCGAGGCCCGACTTCGCGAGCGCGCGGCCGACGCCGACCTCGTTGCGGTAGACCGCCGCGGTGTCGATGCTGCGATAGCCGGCCTCGAGAGCAGCGGTGACCGCCGCCTCGGTCTCGTCGTTCGGGACCTGGAAGACGCCGAAGCCGAGCTGCGGCATGGCGACGCCGTTGTTGAGGGTCACGGTGGGGATCGTCATGGGTTTCTCCTTGTGGGGGCTGCGACCAATGGTGCTGGACGGGTGCATCAGGCGGGGACGGGGACAGGCACGGCCGGAGCGGTACGACGCTCGCCACCGGGTGCGCGGACGGCGACCAGCAGGACGACCAGCCCCAGGCCGGTCACGCCGGCGCCGGCCCAGAGCGGCGAGGTGTAGCCCAGGCCGGCGGCGAGGGTGAGCCCACCGATCCATGCACCGAGGGCGTTGCCGAGGTTGAACGCGGCGATGTTGGCTCCGGAAGCGAGCGTGGGTGCGCGGTCGGCGTACGCCATGACCCGCATCTGCAGCGCGGGGACGGTGCCGAAGCCGACGGCACCCATCAGGAGCAGGGCGGCCACGGTCATCGGCTTGTTGCCAGCGGTGAGGGCGAAGCCGGCGAGGACCACGGTGAGGGCTGCGAGGAGGACGACGAGCGTGCGGACCACGTTGCGATCGGCTGCCCGGCCGCCGACGAGGTTGCCGATGAACAGGCCGACACCGAAGAGCACCAGCAGCAGGGGCACCGCACCGGACGAGAAACCGCTGACCTCGGTCAGGGTGAACGCGATGTAGGTGAAGCCGCCGAACATGCCGCCGTACCCGAGCACGGTGACGGCGATCGAGAACCAGACCTGCGGGCTCGCGAAGGCGCTGAGCTCGGATCGAACACCTGCCGGGGCGGCCTCGCCACGACCGGTGTGGGCAGGCACGAGTGCGGCGATGCCGATGAAGGCGACGACGCCGATCGCGGTGATCGCCCAGAACGTCGAGCGCCAGCCGGCGGCCTGGCCGAGCAGAGTGCCGAGCGGGACGCCGAGGACGTTGGCGAGGGTCAGGCCCCCGAACATGAACGCGATGGCGCGGGCCTTCCGGTCCGGGGCGACCAGTTGGGCGGCGACGACGGACCCGATGCCGAAGAACGCGCCGTGGCACAGCGCCGCCACGATCCGGCCGATCATCATCGTCGTGTAGTCGGGCGCCACGGCCGAGACCAGGTTGCCGAGGATGAACAGGACCATCAGCCCGAGCAGGGCCTGTTTGCGGGGGACGCGCGTGAGCGCGAGGGTCAGTCCGACCGCGCCGATGGCGACGCTGAGGGCGTAGCCCGAGATGAGGTAGCCGGCGGTCGTCTCGGACACGGCGAAGTCCGACGAGACCTCGGGCAGCAGGCCCATGATCACGAACTCCGTCAGGCCGATTCCGAAACCGCCCATGGCGAGGGCGAACAGTGCGACGGGCATCGAGCATGCTCCCAGCAAGAGAAGGCGTGTGAAGGTAGTCCGCGTGTGCAGTAGTTGCACACGCCTTGTATTGATAGTTGCACGCGCGCACTATCCGCGCAACTCAGGTATGCTCGGAGAACGTTCACGAGGAGGACTCCATGGGAATCGCCGACGACGCCGTCGAGATCCGGTCGCACGGTTGGCGCACCCTCGCCGCCGTCCACGGCCTGATCGAGGCCGCCCTCGAGAAGGCGCTGCAGCGCGAGCACGACCTGTCGGTCGTGGAGTTCACCGTGCTCGACGCGCTGAGCCGCCAGGACGGCTGGCACATGCGGATGCAGCAGCTCGCCCGCGCCGCAGCCCTGTCGGCGTCCGCGACGACGCGGCTGGTCACCCGCCTCGAGAACCGCGGCCTGCTCACCCGGATCCTCTGCGCCGATGACCGGCGCGGCATCTACACCGAACTCACCCCCGCCGGGCGAGCGCTCCTGAAGAAGGCCCGGCCACTGCACGACGAAGTCCTGCGGACCACCCTCGACGAGGCCGAGGACATCCCCGAACTCGCGACGCTCGCCCGGTTCGTGGGTTCGGTCGCGGCCGAGTAGCGGAGTAGCCGATCGACCGTCAGGCGTCAGGCGGAGGCGCGTTCGGCGACCTGCATCGAGCGGGCCCGCTCACAGACCAGGTCCACGACGCGCGGGTGCGGACCGATGACGTCGGCGACCACGGATGCGCCCGCAGCGAGGGCGGCGTGCCTTGCCTTGCGGTGGAAGTGGCCGGTGGCCAGGAGGTACGGCGACACGGCGTCGCCGCTGCGGACCACGTGCTCGGGCCGCGTGCCGAGGCCGGACAGGGTCGCAAGCCGGACGGGAGCGCCCCAGGCGAGCGCCAGCAGGTGCGCCGCAGCATCGAGGTCGGCGGTGGCGAGCGGGTCGGAGGACCCGGCGGCGACGAGCACGACCGGCTGGCCG
>NZ_JBMCZA010000239.1:29117-32177 GCF_048654705.1 Nocardioides sp. CPCC 206348 | reverse complement strand
GCCGCCGGCAGGTCCGTCCGAAGGTGGTAGCCGGTGCTCAGCAGGAGGGGTACGACGACGGTGGGGCCGGCGGTCGTCGCGACGACATCGGCGAACAACGGCGAGCAGAGCTCGACGTACGACGTCGTGGCGGGCCAGCCGAGTCGCGCACCGGCCGCTGCGGTGAGCTCGGCGGCCACGAGGTTGCCGACCTCCGTACGCGTGCCGTGGGCGACCGTCACCAGCCGGGGCACCTCGAGCGTCCGATCGCCACACTTCGGGGCCCCAATTGCCACACTTCGTGCCCCCATTTCCCACACTTCGTGCCTCATGACGACACCGCCAGGCGGTAGCCGCGCTTCACGACGGTCTGGACGCAACGGGTGCCGATGGCGGCGCGGAGGCGGGCGACGGCCATCTCGACCGCGTGCTCGGAGCCGGCGGTGCCGGACGGGAGGGAGGTGAGGAGGTCGCGGCGGGAGACGACGGTGCCGGGGTTGACCAGGAGTGCGGCCAGGACGGCGTACGGGGCTGGGGAGAGCTTGACCTCGACACCGTCGAGGAGCACGTCGTCGCCGTGCAGGAGCAAGGTGTGGCCGCCGACCTCGAGCGAGGTGCCGGTGGCGCGGGAGGGGAGCTCGGTCTCGAGCTGCTTGACCATGGCGGCCAGGCGCGAGCGCTCCGGGTAGATCGACGGGACGCCCCACATCTCGAACGCCGCGGCCGTGACCGGCCCGACGCAGGAGGCGATCACGTCGGCCTGGAAGGCGGTGACCACCTCGTCGCGGTGGCCCGTCGTCCCGGCAGCCTCCATCAGGGCGGCGATCGCGGGGGCGGCGGTGAAGGTGACCGCGTGGACGCGGCGCTCGGCGATCTGCTCGATCAGGCCGAACATCGGCTCCGGGTCGACGGCACCCTCGACGCGGTAGACCGCGACGGTGGTGACCTCGGCACCGAGACGACGCAGCGCGTGGGCCGCCATCGACAACGACTGGCCGTGCTCCTGCACCACGATCCGCAGGCCGTTCAGGTCCCGGCCGCGCAGGTGGCCGAGCACGTCCTCGAACTCCTCGGACTCCGGCGCCCACAGCTCGCGCAGGCCGAACCGGCGCAGGGCGCCCACACTCTTCGGGCCGCGGGCAAGGATCTCGGCGCCGTTCAGGTGCGTGACGAGGTCGTCGAGCAGCCCCCAGCGCTCGGACGCGGTGAACCACGACTTCAGGCCGATGCCGGTCGTGGCCACGAAGATGTCGACCGGCTGGGACAGGACGTCCTTCGTGGCGGCGAGCAGCCCGACCTCGTCGATCCGGTTGGGGTCGACGGACAGTGCCGGCGCATGGACGACCTCCGCCCCGCGCCGTTCGAGCAGCGCGATCTGCTCATCGGCCCGCCGGGCGGCGGTCACGCCGATCCGGAAGCCGTCGAGCGGGAGGTCGGTCATGGAGCGATTGTCCCCCGTCGGGCCCCTACCGCGACAACACCGTCGATGACCCGGACGTCGTACGTCGCGACGGAGACCTCTGCGTTGTCCAGGCAGATGCCCGTGCGGAGGTCGAACGGCTGCTTCAGCAGGGGGCTCGCCACGAAGGGCACCTGCTCCTCGACCCGACCATCGACGCCGTCGACGACGACCGTCTTCGTGCCGACGATGCCGCGCGACAGCACGGACGCCTTGCCGAACGGGTCGAAGTTCGACAGTGCGTAGACCTCGTCGTCGTACGTCCGGAAGACGGCGACGGCCTCCCCCGCGACGAGCGCGGTCACGCCGGACTCCTTGCGGATCTGGTCGAGACGACACACCACGGTGTCGATGCTGGTGCGCTCCAGGCTCGTCATCACGGGGCTCCCACAGGGATCGTGCTGCCCAGCGAGACCGGGCCGTCGGTGAGCTCGGCCTGGATCTGGCCGCGCTCCTCACGGAAGGTGATGTTCGGGTCGGGCGTGCCGGGCGCGTTGACGAAGGACACGAAGCGGGCGAGCTTCTCGGGGTCCTCGATGGTGGCCTTCCACTCGTCGAAGTACGAGTCGACGTGGGTGTCCATCGCGGCTTCCAGCTCGGCGCCGAGGCCGAGCGCGTCGTCGACGACGACCTCGCGGATCCGGTCCAGGCCACCGATGGCGTCCATCCAGTACGACGTCCGCTGGAGGCGGTCCGCGGTCCGGATGTAGTACATGAGGAACCGGTCGAGGTACTTGATCAACGTGGCGGTGTCGAGGTCACCCGCGAGCAGCTGCGCGTGGGACGGGATGGCGCCGCCGTTGCCGCAGACGTAGAGGTTCCAGCCCTTCTCCGTCGCGATGATGCCGAAGTCCTTGGACCGGGCCTCGGCGCACTCACGCGCACACCCGGAGACGCCGCCCTTGAGCTTGTGGGGCGAGCGCAGGCCGCGGTAGCGGAGCTCGAGCTCGATCGCCAGGCCGACCGAGTCCTGCACGCCGTACCGGCACCAGGTCGAGCCGACGCAGGACTTCACCGTGCGCAGGGACTTCCCGTAGGCGTGGCCGGACTCCATGCCGGCGTCGACCAGCTGCTTCCAGATCGCCGGGAGGTCCTCCATGCGGGCACCGAACAGGTCGATCCGCTGGCCGCCGGTGATCTTCGTGTAGAGGCCGAACTCCTTGGCGACCTGGCCGATCACGATCAGCTTGTCGGGAGTGATCTCGCCGCCGGGGATGCGCGGGACGACGGAGTAGGTGCCGTTCTTCTGCAGGTTGGCGAGGTACGCGTCGTTGGTGTCCTGCAGCGTGGCGTTCTCGCCGTCGAGCACGTGGTGGTTGAGCAGGCTCGCGAGGACGGAGGCGACGGCGGGCTTGCAGATGTCGCAGCCGCGGCCCTTGCCGTGGCCCTCGATGATGTCGTCGAACCGGTTGTAGCCGTGGACGGCGACGACGTCGAAGAGCTCCTGGCGCGTCATCGCGAAGTGCTCGCACAGCGACTTGTCGACGACCTTGCCGGTCGCGGCGAAATGGTCCTCGACGATCTTCTTGACGACCACCTTGCACGACCCACAGGTCGATCCGGCCTTGGTGCACTTGGTGACACACCCGGCGTCGCTGCACGGTCCGCCGTCGTTGAGCGTG
>NZ_JBMCZA010000239.1:17184-29107 GCF_048654705.1 Nocardioides sp. CPCC 206348 | reverse complement strand
ATCTTCTTGACGACCACCTTGCACGACCCACAGGTCGAGCCGGCCTTGGTGCACTTGGTGACGCACCCGGCGTCGCTGCACGGGCCGCCGTCGTTGAGCGTCGCGTCGTCGGAGACGGCCGCCTTGATGTCGGCCTTCGTGACGTTGTTGCACGAGCAGATCTGGGCCTCGTCGGGCAGGCCCAGCTCGACGCCGCCACCGCGACCGGCCGGGAGGATCAGCTCCTCCGGGTTGGCCGGGAGCTCCATGCCGGAGCCGACCATCGGGCGCAGCGAGCCGTAGGCCGACGCGTCACCGACCAGGATCCCGCCGAGCAGCTCGTAGCCGCCGGTGGCGTTCTCGGCCACGACGAGCTTCTTGTAGATGCCGGCCACCGCGTCGGCGAAGACCAGCTCAAGGGCGTCCTCGGTCGTCGCGAACGCGTCACCGAACGAAGCGACGTCGACACCGAGGAGCTTGAGCTTGGTCGACATGTCGGCGCCGAGGAACTGGCCCTCGCCCCCGAGCAGCTGGTCGACGACGACCTCGGCCATCGAGTAGCCGGGCGCGACCAGGCCGTACATCCGGCCGCCGGGCGCCGCGCACTCACCGATCGCCCACACGTGGGCGTCGGAGGTGCGGCAGTCCTCGTCGACCAGGACGCCGCCGCGCTCGGCGATGTCGAGACCCGCCTCGCGGGCGATCAGGTCCCGGGGACGGATGCCCGCGGAGAAGATGACGATGTCGAGCGGAAGGGTGTCCTCGTCCTTGAACTTGATGCCGGACACGAGACCGTCGTCGTCGCCGTCGATCAGCTCGGTCATCACGCCCGTGTGGACGGTCAGGCCGAGGTCCTCGACGTGGCGCTTGAGCGTGGCGCCGCCGGCCTCGTCGATCTGGACGGCCATCAGGCGCGGCGCCATCTCGACGACGTGCGTCTTCACACCGAGCTGGTGCAGCGCGTTCGCGGCCTCCAGGCCGAGCAGGCCACCACCGATGACCGCACCGGCCTTGGCGGACATGCTGGCCTCGCGGATCGCCTCGAGGTCCTCGATGGTCCGGTAGACGAACACGTTGCCGAGGTCCTTGCCGGGCACCGGCGGGACGAACGGCGCGGCACCCGTGGCGAGCACGAGCTCGTCGTAGGCGAAGGCAGTGCCGTTGGCCAGGGTCACGGTCTGCGCAGTGGCGTCCATCGCCACGACCTCGGACTCGAGGTGCAACGAGACCCGCGGGTCGTCGTACACGCCCTCGGGGAGGTAGGACAGCGCCTCGGCGCCGACCTCGAAGAAGGAGGTCAGGGCGACGCGGTCGTACGCCGGCCGCGGCTCCTCGCCCAGCACGATGATGTCGTAGGTCTCGGTGAGTCCGCGCTCGATCGCGGCCTGCACGAAGCGGTGGCCGACCATTCCGTGGCCGACGACGACAAGTTGCTTCCTGAGGTGCGGTGCCATCTCAAGATCCCTTCTGGGAGGTTGCCAGGGCCGGTCGGCTGCCGAGCAGCTGCCGGACCGTTGGGGCACAACCACCGCAGCCGGTGGTCGCACGGGTGGTGTCACGTGCCTGCTCGAAGGACGAGCAGGCCCGGATCCGACCGGCGGAGACGCCCGCACAGGCGCACACCTCCGCGTCGTCGGGGAGGCTGAGGGCGACGCTGCCCTCCGTCTCGGAACGTTCGGGCATCAGCAGGTTCCCCGGCTCGTGGGCGCCGAGGACCGTCTGGCGGTCGAAGTGCTGGGTGATCAGGCCGACCCGCGAGAGGTCGCCGACCAGGGTGGCCGCGACGATCCGGCCGTCGCGGACGACGAGGCGGCGGTGCGAGCCGGAGATCGGGTTGGAGACCTCGACGACCTCGCCACCGGCGGTGATCTCGCGCTCGGCGTCACCGAGGACGGCGACGTCCAGGTCGGTGGCGCGCAGGCGGGCGACGATCCGGCTGCCGTCGTACTTCACGGCCTCGTCGCAGAGGATCCCGGCGAGGATGCCGGCCTGCTCCCAGGCGGGCGGCACGAAGCCGGTGGTGCGGCCGTCGTGCTCGACGCAGTCGCCGAGGGCGTGGATGGCGGGGTCCGTGACGCTCGCGAGCTGGTCGTCGACGACGATCCCGCGACGGACCTCGAGGCCGGCGCCGCGGGCCAGCGCGGTCGACGGACGACCGCCGGCCGTGAGCACGAGCAGGTCGGTGTCGAGGTTGAAGCCGTTGTCGAGGCGCAGCGCGACCTTGCCGGGGTTGCGCGGCAGCGGGTCGAGGACGCGGACGGCGCCCATGCCGAGCGGGCCGTCGCCCGAGTTGAGCCGGATCGCCCGGGAGCCGGTGTAGACGGCGACGCCGAGCTTCTTCAGGTCGCGGGCGAGGACCTTGCCGGCCCCGCTGTTGATCTGCTGGTGGAGCAGGTGCTCGCCACCCTCGACGATCTCGGTGTCGAGGCCGCGGGCGCCGAGCGCGCGGGCGACCTGGAGACCGAGCAGGCCACCGCCGACGACGACGGCACGACGGTTGACGAGACGACCCTGGTCGTCGGTCGCCTCGATCGCCTCGACCAGGCGCTCGCAGTCGGCGAGCGAGCGGAAGGCGTGCACGGCGTCGTGGAGCGAACCGTCCATCCGGACCAGCCCGCGGATCGGCGGGAGCGTGGGGATGGAGCCGGTCGCCAGCACCAGGACGTCGTACTCGATCAGGGTGCCGTCGACGAGCATCACGTCCTTGAGCTCGCGCTCGACGGTGAGGACGCGCGCGCCGAGGCGGAGGTCGACACCGTTGTCGGCGTACCACTCCGGCGAGCGCAGCGTGAGGGCCTCCGGCCGGTGCGTCCCCTCGAGGACGGCCGACAGCAGGATCCGGTTGTACGGCGCCACCGGCTCGTCGCCCAGGACGGTGATGTCCATGGTGGCGGTCGCGTTGCGCGCGACCAGCTCCTCGATCAGCCGGGTGGTGGCCATGCCGGAGCCGACGACGACGAGCCGCTTGCGCGGCTGGTCGGGGCGGTGGCTCTCGGTCATGTGTCCATGGTCGACGGGCGACGTTTCACGGCGCGGTCGTCGTGCTGCACCCCGAGGTCAACTACTTCTCACAACCTCACCACACTCACGACATCACGGCGTGAGCCGCATCACGAGGGTGTTACGTGACCGGTCAGACGACGACCTCGGCGGCACACACCTTGAACTCGGGCATCCGGCTGGACGGGTCGAGGGCGTCGTTGGTGAGCCGATTGGCGCCGACCCAGTGGAACGGGATGAACACGGTGTCGGGACGGATCGTGGTCACGACCCGCGCCGGCGCCTTCATCTCGCCTCGCCGCGTGCGCACGATGACCGGTTCGCCGTCGTGCGCGCCGATCCGGTCGGCGAGCATCGGGTGCATCTCGACGAACGCTCCCTCGTCGGTCAGGGAGCGGATCCGGCGGGTCTGGGCGCCGGACTGGTACTGCGCGAGCACCCGGCCCGTCGTCAGGTGGATGGGGTACGACGCATCGGGCTGCTCTGCCGCGCCGGCGAACTCCTGCGCGAGGAACCGGGCGCGGCCGTTCGGGGTGGCGAAGGAGTCCGCGAACATCCGCGGCGTGCCGGGGTGCTGGTCCTCGCCCTCGCCGACTGCCGGACAGGGCCAGAAGACGCCCTTCTCGTCGGCGATCCGCTGGTAGGTGATGCCGGAGTAGTCCGCCTTGCCGCCGGCCGAGGCCCGGCCGAGCTCGGCGAAGATCTCCTCCGGATCGAGGGAGAACTCGACGGGCGCGTCGAGGCGTTCGGCGAGGCCCGCAATCACGTCGAGGTCGCTCTTCACGCCCGTCGGCGGCGCGATCGCCTTGTTGCGCAGGATCACCCGGCCCTCGAGGTTCGTCATGGTGCCCGATTCCTCGGCCCACTGCGTGATGGGGAGTACGACGTCCGCGAGGGCCGCCGTCTCGGACATCACGATGTCGCACACGACGAGCAGGTCGAGGGACTCCAGGCGCTGGGTGATGTGGGTGGCCTTCGGCGCCGAGACGACGATGTTGGACCCGAACACGAGCATCGCCTTCGGGCCGCCCCCGTCGCCGAGCGAGTCCAGCAGCTCGTAGGCCGACTTTCCCTTGCCAGGGAGGGTCTCGGGCTCGACGCCCCACACCGCGGCGACATGTGCGCGGGCGGCCGGGTCGTCGATCATCCGGTACCCGGGGAGCTGGTCGGCCTTCTGGCCGTGCTCGCGCCCGCCCTGTCCGTTGCCCTGGCCGGTGAGGCAGCCGTAGCCGGCGTACTCCTTGCCCGGCATGCCGAGGGCGAGGGCGATGTTGATCCAGCCGAGCACCGTGGCGGTGCCCTGGGCGTGCTGTTCGGCGCCGCGCGCGGTCAGGACCATCACGCGGCCGGCGCCGGCGAGCAGGTCGACGAGCTCACGCAGCTCGGAGGTCGCGACGCCGGTGGTCCGTTCGACCCGCTCGGGCCACCACGCGGAGACGGAGCGCCGGACGTCGTCGAAGCCGGTGGTGCGGGCGGCGACGTACTCCTCGTCGATCGCGCCCTGTGCGTCGAGCAGGTGCAGCGCGCCGAGGGCGAGCGCGAGGTCGGTGCCGGGGACCGGCTGGAGGAAGAGGTCGGCCCGCTCGGCGGTGGCGGTGAAGCGCGGGTCGATGACGACGACCGTGCCCCCGCGCTCGCGCAGGCGGTCGAGGTGACGGGCCGCGGGCGGCATGGTCTCGGCCAGGTTGGAGCCGACCAGGACGACCACGTCGGTCTGCTCGATGTCGGCGAGCGGGAACGGCAGGCCGCGGTCGACGCCGAAGGCCTGGTTGCCGGCGCTGGCTGCCGAGCTCATGCACCAGCGGCCGTTGTAGTCGATCTGGCTGGTGCCGAGGGCGACCCGGGCGAACTTGCCGAGCTGGTAGGCCTTCTCGTTGGTGAGGCCACCGCCGCCGAAGATCGCGACCGCATCCTTGCCGTGCTCGGCCTGGAGGGTGCGAATCCGGTCGGCGATGACGTCGAGCGCCTCGTCCCAGCTCGAGGCCCGCAGCTCGCCGGTGGCGCGGTCCCGGATGGCCGGGGTCGTGAGCCGCTCGCGGCTGCCGCGCAGCTCGCCGGAGGTCCAGCCCTTGCGGCACATCGCGCCCTCGTTGACCGGGAACTCCTCCCAGGCGCTGATCTCGATGCCGACGCGACCCTTGCGGGCAACCTTCATCCCGCACTGCAGGCTGCAGTACGGGCAGTGCGTGCGAACGGCGGCGGTCTCGGTCATGTCATCCATTTTCCGCCACCGGTCGTTTCAGGCACAGGAAGCCGCGAGGCCGTGAGGTCAACATCTCCTCACGGCCTCACGGCTCTGCTGCGCGAAGGGGTCAGACGCCGACGTACCCGGTGTCTGCCTTGGCGCCCTTGCGCTTGCGCAGGTAGACGGCCCAGGTGACGAGGGCACACACCACGTAGAACGCCGCGAAGATCGTGAACGCGTTCTTCGTCGCCGCCAGCGGCTCGCTCACCCAGGGGCTGTTGAACGTGATCGGGATGAGGAAGCCACCGATGGCTCCGACCGCACCGATGATGCCGATCGCGGCCGAGGCCTTCTTCGCCTGGGTCATCAGCGACAGCTCACGCTCGGGGGTGCCTTCCGTGGTGCCGCGGAGCGCGTCCTTGCGGAAGATGGCCGGGATCATCTTGTACGTCGACCCGTTGCCGATGCCGCTGAACACGAAGACCAGCAGGAAGGCGCCCAGGAAGAACGGGAAGATGTCCTGGTTGGACTCGATCGCGGCACGGACCGGCTCAGGGAACTGGAACGCAGACGGGTCCTTGGCGATCTCGGCGAGCTTCGCCTTGTCCGGCGGCGGGGGCAGCACGGTCAGCTTGCTGAGCGTGAACAGCACCAGCAGCGTCGACGCGATCATGCCGGTGAAGGCAACGAGGGTGATCCGCGCGCCGCCGTACTTGTCGGCGAGCCAGCCACCGAACGGGCGGGCCATCGACCCGACGAGCGCACCGAGGAACGCGTAGAAGGCGAAGTTGATGCCGATGCCCTGGATGGACGGCAGCGGCTGGCGCCAGAAGTTGACCTTGATCAGCAGCGGCATCGCGGCGGAGTAGCCGATGAACGAGCCGAAGGTGCCGATGTAGAGGAACGACATGATCCAGGTCTGCTTCTCCTTCAGGACGGAGAGCTGTTCACGGGGGTTGGACTTCGCACCCTCGAGGTTGTCCATGAAGAAGTACGCCGCGATGGTGGCCGCGATGGCGAGACCGGCGTAGACGAACGCCGCACGCTCGAGGTGGATGCCACCCTCGCTGGCCTTCACGATGCCGAAGATGCCGGCGCCGCCGACGATCACGGGCAGGAAGAACTGGATCAGCGAGACGCCCAGGTTGCCGCCCGCGGCGTTGAGGCCGAGCGCAGCACCCTTCTTGTCAGCGGGGTAGAAGAAGTTGATGTTGGCCATCGAGCTGGCGAAGTTGCCACCACCGAAGCCGGCCGTCGCCGCGATCACGCAGAACACCCAGTACGGCGTGTCCGGGTTCGTGACGGCGAAGGCGAAGCCCAGCGTCGGGATCAGCAGGAGTGCGGCGCTGGCCATCGTCCAGTTGCGACCGCCGAACTTCGGCACCGCCAGGGTGTAGGGCACCCGCAGCAGCGAACCGACGAGGTTCGGGATGGCGACCAGGAAGAACAGCTGCTCCACGGTGAACGTGAAGCCCTGGGCCAGCAGGAAGGCGGAGCTGACGCTCCAGATCAGCCAGACCGAGAAGCCGAGGTGCTCGGCGAAGATCGACCAGATCAGGTTGCGCTTGGCGATCGGGGCGCCGGTGGAGTCCCAGAACTCGGGGTCCTCGGGGCGCCAGTCCTCGATCCACCGCCCGGAACGGTGGCTCTTCTTGGCGGTCGGCGTGCCGACGCCGGAGGCGTCGGGGCCGGTATTGGTGGTCAGTGTCATCGTCGGGCTCCTGGCGGACAGGGGTCGGATACTGATGCAGATCCTGTGCCCCGCTCGTTTCCGCCCGACGTTTCTCCGGGTTTCGTTTCGTCAACTCGTTCTCACGGCCTCACCGACCTCACGGCCTCCCGGGCGTGGGCTGGATCACTCTCTCGCGGGACCGCCGAGGGCGAAGGCCAGGGCACAGGCCCGGTCGATGAAGAAGAACTGGGCGGGCTTCTCGCTGATGCTCGTCTTCAGGTCGACCAGCGGCCCGCGCTCGGCGCCGAGGCGCTCCATGAGCGCGATCGAGGCGGTGTTGCGCGCGTCGGGCTCCAGCACGAGGCGCTGGCAGCCCGGCAGGTGCGCTACGAAGTCCATGCCCGCGGCGATGACCTCGTGGGTGTGGCCGGCGCGGGCCGGGTCCGCGGCCAGCAGGAGGTGGACGCCCACGTCACCGGGCCGGCGGTCGTACCACTCGCCGATCTCGTCGATCGCCGGGTCGTAGGTCTGGAACAGGCCGACCGGTTGGCCGTCGAGGTCCAGGACGTACGCCGCCAGGTGCTCCTGCTCCTGGATGTAGGCGTAGATCGCCCGGACGTCCTCCTCCGCGAGGTCACCCATCCCCCAGAAGGCTGCGCGCGGCTCGGTCACCCAGGCGTGGAGCAGGGGCGCGTCGGCAGCGGGGTCGACGGGACGAACGGTCACGGTCATCGGGTGTCTCCTTGCGGGTCCTGGCGGAGCGGCAGGGTGCCGCCCGACGCCCAGGCGGTGGTCTGGTCGTGGTGGTGCGGTGAGGCCGGGTCGTCGGAGGCACCCATCGGCACCACCCAGCGGCTGTCGCCGGCGAGGTCCCACACGAACCGGGCCACGGGTCCGTGGACGGAGGCGCCGGTGCCACCGAGCGCGCGGGTGGCCAGCACGCAGTCCTCGTCGCCGGCCACGGCCACGATCGGGGCGGCCGAGCCGTCGGGAGCAGCGAGGCCGAACTGTTCGTGCGGCGTCAGGGGTACGGCGACGTGCCGGTCTCCCCACGGTTCGGGCTCGGGCCCGCGGGCGACCTCGTCGAGGGCGGCGGCGACGACCTGGAGGGGATCCACGCCCAGCGGCTTGTCGGCGACGAGCAGGCTCGGCAACGCCAGCCGCACCCGGCCCCGCAGGTCGAACCAGGGCGCGAACAGGTCGCCGTACGGGCTGGTGTCGACGCCGGCCAGGGCCGGTGCGGCTGCGAATCCGTCGACGGTGGCAGCGCGCACGGCGGCGAAGAGCGCGGCGTCCACGCTGTCAGCGGACATCTCGCGGTCCCAGGCGAGCAACCGGTCGCGCAGGTCGGCGGCTGGGCCGTCGAGGTCGATGAGCCGGGCGATCGTGGCGAGCAGTGCGGCACCGGCAGTCTGCCGGACGTCGGCCAGCACCTCGCCCGCCTGCTCCGACGTGATCGGGCCAGCGGCCGCGAGCTCGGCGAGCCGCTCCCGGATCCGGTCCGCCCGGAACGGTCGCGCGAAGTCGTCCCCGATCCGTTCGAACCCGGGCATCGCGCGATCGTTGGCGCTGACCAGGACCGGTCCGGTGGTTCGTGGCAGGTCGTCCACCCAGCCCTGCGGCACGAAGTGTGGCAATTGGGGGCACGAAGTGTGGGAGATGGGGGTGCGAGATGTCGATGTTGGGCGTTCCGGGACCCGCCCGACGACCCGGTGCTCGACGTGACCGGTGGTGTCGCCGACCAACAGGTTGTTGACCGGCGCGACCCAGTGATCGAAGGCGCCCGTCACGTCGGCCGCGGTGCGTGCGCGAAGCAACGGCAGGATCGCGTCGAAGCCGAGGTCGCCGAGCACGAACGACGGCGTACGAAGGCTGACGGCATGTACGTCGTCCGGGCCACCGAGGATCACCGGCCCACGGTCGGTCACGAGGATCTCGATCTCCTCGGCGGCGTACTCCTCTCCTTCATGGCCAGACCTCGGACCCCCATCTCCCACACTTCGTGCCCCCAATTGCGACACTTCGCGCACCCGCACGAGTTCGAGCCGCCGGGCGACGGGTTCCCAGCCGGCAGGACCGCGGGCGAGGACCACGCCTGCGTGGCGGACCAGCTCCTCGTCGTACACGTCATCGGTGTCGGCGACGGCGTTGGTGATGCCCCACGCGACGGATCCGGCGTGACCGAAGTGCTGGATGCCGGGGACGCCGACGAAGGTCAGGCCGGTGACGTCGAACGGGTCGTCCGGGGCGGTGCAGGTCAGCCGGACCTGGGCGTAGCAGCCGGGTGCCTCGATCACCCGGTGCGGGTCGCCCGCGACGATCGGCAGCCCGCTGGCCGTGAGCGAGCCGGCGACGGCGAACGCGTTGCTGCCGCCGGGCAGGCCCTCGGTGCGGAACAGGTCGATCCACTCGGCGGCGTCGGGGCCGGCGGTGTCGAGGACGTGCCGGCGCCAGAGCTTGCTCGGGAACGTGGAGAAGAGCAGGTGCTGGACGGAGAAGACGGCCAGTGGCATCCACGGCTGCCACGGTCTCGAGACGGTTGCTGCGCAACCTCCTCGACCAACAGAAAGCACCTCGTTGAGGCCGTCGACGTACGCACTGACGAACGCCGCACTCTCCTCCGACAACGCGGCGTACGCACGTCGCGCAACGTCGACGATCAGCGCGCGCCGCGCCAGCACGTCCCATTCGAGTGCCGCGGGGCCGAACACCTCGGCGCACGTTCCCTCCGCCCGGCGTCGTTCGACCTCGAGCTGCCACGGTCGGTCCTGGGCCGTCGCACGACCCTGCTCGCGCGCGACCTCGAGGACGGACCCACCCTGCACATGCGGGATTCCCCAGGAGTCACGGGTGATCGTCACCGGGCCACCGGGTTGCGCAGCGTTCCGGCGAAGATCAGCGACTCGGACTGGTCGGTGATGTCGACCATCTGCAGCGTGTTGCGCAGCTGCAGCCGGTTGAGGCAGCTGTGCCGGAACCGCGGTGCCAGCAGGTCGTAGCGCCCGGCGGCCTCGGCGAGCTCCGGGTGGTCGGCGAGGTGCTCGGTGATCGTGTCGCGCGCGATCGCCCAGAACTCCTCCTCGGCCAGCATCCCGTCCTCATCGAGGATCGCCGCGACGAACCGCAGGACGCCGTCGAACACGTCGGTGTGCACGGCGAGCGGCTTCACGTCCTCCGGTACGGCGGCGCGGATCCGCTCGATCTCCGCCGGCAGTGGGAGATCGCCCATCACGGCGACCTCCTCGCCGATGTCCTTCATGAACGCACCGACGGGGACGTGGTCCCGCAGGCGCAGCAGCAGGTTCTCGCCGTGGGGCATGAAGGCCAGGTCATAGGCGTAGAGGCAGTGCACCAGCGGCCGCAGGTAGGCCCGCAGGTACGAGCGGACCCAGGTCGCCGCATCCACCGGCGACGCCTTGATCCAGGCCGTGACGAGCGCGTCGCCGTCGGCGTCGCGGTGCAGCAGGGCCGCCATCGTCGACAGCTGCTCGCCCTCGGCGGCCCTGGGCAGCGGGCTCTCCCGCCACAGCGCCGCGATCATCTTGCGGTACGGCGACGGCGTGGCCGTGCGGTGGAAGGCATCGCCCGTGTAGCCGATCGCCGCCAGCTCGCGAAGCACCTCGAAACCGGATGCCTGCAGCTCCGGGTCCGCATGCACGACGGATGCGACCCAGTCGTTGATCGCCGGCGTCACCGCCATGTAGGCAGGCGAAAGTCCCCGCACGAAGCCCATGTTCTGGATCGCCAGCGCGGTCTTCACGTAGTGGCGTTCGGGCCGGCTGGTGTTGAAGAACGTGCGGATCGACTGCTGCGCGCGGTAGTCGTCGTCGCCCGTGCCGAGGTGCACCAGGTCGCGGCGCGCCAGGTCGGGCGCGAACGTGATCGCCAGCTTGTTCGTCCACTGCCACGGGTGCACGGGGAGGAACAGGTACGCAGTCGGGTCCAGTCCGAGCCCGCGCAGCCGGGCGTCGAAGGCTTCGCGGACGTCGGGCGCCAGCTCACCGTCGTACAAGGCCTGCTCGGTCTCGCCCGCGCCGAGCGAGAGGTGGCTGAGCTCGCGGCGGGCGGCCACCCAGTGCAGCCGGATCGCCGTACCGGTCTCGGGAGCGAACGCGCGGTAGTCGTCGAGGCCGAAGCCGATCCGGCCGTTGTTGGCCACGAAGGCCGGATGGCCCTCGGTCATCGCAGACTCCAGGTCCTGGTAGCCGGCATCGACGAGGTCGTTCACGGGCACGTGGCGGTGCGCCAGCTTCCATGCCGTTGACGCGAGCGTCGAGGCGATCTCCTCGAGGTAGGTCGGCAACAGCTGGTCGGGAATCCCCAGTACCTGCGCCAGTTCCGCGATGAACTCCTGCGCATCGGGCGCGGCCGGCTCACCGCCGATGGTCCGCTCGATCGACGCGGCGTCGACCACCCAGTGCTCGAGCGCGTACACCCGTGCCGTGAAGCGGTACGACGACCGGTCGGTCTCGACGCGCCACGCACCGTCGTCCAGCGACTCGGGCGCGAGCAGCCGTTCGTGGCTGAACTCGCCCAGCGCCTTGGCCACCAGGTGGCGTTGCGCGCGGTCCATCAGCTCGGGGGTGAGGTGGTCGGCATCCGATGGTCCCGGGTCAAAGGCACCGGATTCCGGCGTGTCACGGTGCTTTTGGGCAGGGACTATCCCGCCGGCACGCACCAGGTCCGGGTGGTTCCAGTCCTCCCGCGGGCAGACGGACAGCATCGACGTCTTGCCGGGCATGGGGATCTCGCGGAGCTCGGTGAAACCGGCGGCGACGTTCTTGGCCCGGATGGCGGTGTTGCGGGCGTCGGGCTCGACGACGATCCGCCGTACCGACGGGTCGGCGAAGCAGAAGGCCAGCACGGCGTCGAAGATCCTCGTGGTCAGGCCGGGGACGGGTGCACCGGCAGGGGGCGCGACGAGCACGTGCATCCCGCTGTCGCCCTCCTCGAGCTCGGGAAGTCCCGCGAGGCCTTCGGCGTGCGCCGGGTCGTAGGTCTCCACCAGGAACGCAGGACGGCCTCCGACGCGGCCCAGGAAGGCGTCGTGGTGCGGGTTTGCGGCGATGGCTGCGTACTCCGCCCGG
>NZ_JBMCZA010000239.1:17066-17174 GCF_048654705.1 Nocardioides sp. CPCC 206348 | reverse complement strand
GCGTGCGCCGGGTCGTAGGTCTCCACCAGGAACGCAGGGCGGCCACCGACGCGGCCCAGGAAGGCGTCGTGGTGCGGGTTCGCGGCGATGCCGGCGTACTCCGCCCGC
>NZ_JBMCZA010000239.1:16979-17056 GCF_048654705.1 Nocardioides sp. CPCC 206348 | reverse complement strand
ACGGCGTCGAAGATCCTCGTGGTCAGGCCGGGGACGGGGGCGCCGACAGGTGGGGCGACGAGCACGTGCATCCCGCC
>NZ_JBMCZA010000239.1:13194-16969 GCF_048654705.1 Nocardioides sp. CPCC 206348 | reverse complement strand
ACGTCCTCGACGGACGCGTCCTGCATCATCCAGTAGACCGAGCGGGGGTGCGTGACCCAGGCGTGGAGCAGCTCGAGGTCACGGGACAGGTCGAGGGGTTCGATGGTGATGTCGTGCGTCATCGGGCTGCGCTCCTCAGGTGGTCGGGGACGCCGAACGTCTGGACGGCGATCCGCTTCTCGATCGGATAGGCCTCGCGGCCGAGCAGCGCGGCGATGATCACCGAGTTGCGATAGGGCCCCATGCCGAGGTCCGGGGCGAGCAGCGAGTGGGTGTGCTCCTCGGCGTTCTGCACGAAGATCTCGCCACCGGCGACGTCGACGGAGTAGTCCGCCGCCACGTCGTACCGACCGCGCTCGTCGAGGCGGATCCGGTCGCGGACTCCGTCGAGGAAGGACGGCGCGGTCGACGCATAGCCGGTCGCCAGCACCAGTCCCCCGGTCCGGAGCGAGAACTCCTCACCGGTCTCGACGTGCAGCAGGTCGAGCTCGCTGACGGCGCCGTCGCGGCGGGCGCCGCGCACCTCGGTATTGGTGACGAGCGTCGTGTGCGGACCGGCGCCGGTCACCCGCTGCTGGTAGTGCAGGTCGAAGATCGCGTCGACCAGCTCGGCGCTGATCCCCTTGAACAGGTGGCGCTGCTCGCGGGCCAGCCGGTCGCGCGTCTCCATCGGCAACGACCGGTGGTAGGCGCCGTACTCCGGCGACGTCATCTCGAGGGTGAGCTTCGTGTACTCCATCGGGAAGAACCGCGGACTGCGCGTGAGCCAGGTCAGCGTGTAGCCGTGGTCGGGCGCCTCGGAGAGCAGGTCGTGGTAGATCTCCGCGGCGCTCTGGCCGCTGCCCACGATCGTGATCGTCTCCTGCTGCTGCAGGGCGGCCTTGTGGGCGAGGTAGTCGGCGGAGTGGATGACGCCGGGTTCACCGACCAGCGGGCGGAGGGCGTCGGGCACCCGCGGCGTCGTACCGATCCCGAGCACCAGCCTGCGCGCCCGGAACGTCTCGCCGCTCCCGCTGTGGACGACGTATGACGTCCCGTCGTGCTCGACGTTCGTGACCCGCTGGCCGAACCGGACGCTGTCGAGCCGTTCGGCGGCCCAGCGGCAGTAGTCGTCGTACTCGCGGCGGAGCGGGTAGAAGTTCTCGCGGATGTAGAACGAGTAGAGGTGGCCGCTCTGCTTCAGGTAGTTCAGGAACGTCCAGCGCGACGTGGGGTCGGCCATCGTGACCAGGTCGGCGAGGAACGGCACCTGCAGCGTGGCGTCGTCGAGGAGCATGCCGGGGTGCCAGTCGAACCCGTCGCGGGCTTCGAGGAACACCCCGTCCAGGCCGTCCGACTCCCGCAGCGGATCGGTCAGGCAGGCCAGGCCGAGGTTGAACGGGCCGAGACCGATCGCCACGAAGTCGTGCACGCGGTTCATCACGCGACCTCCACCGGAGTCAGCGGAGGCTCGACGACGTGCTCGGGCGCGAGCCGAGCGCCGGTGGCGCGGACCAGGTCGAGCACACCGACGATGTCGTCGGCGGTCGCCATCGGGTTGAGCAGGGTGACCTTGAGGTACTGGATGCCGTCGACGCGGGTGGCCGCGACCATGGCGGCGCCGGAGTCGTAGAGGGCCTCGCGGATCGCCCGGTTGAGGGCACCGAGGCCGTCCTCGCCCAGCGCCACGTCGCGCGGGACGTAGCGGAACACGAGGGTGCTGAGCTCGGGCGCGGCCGCGAACTGCAGGTCCGGCTCGTCGCGCAGCACGGCGTACACGGCAGCGGTCAGGTCGACGACCGCGTCGACGTACCCACCGAGCAGCTCGGGTCCCATCGTGCGCAGGGTCAGCCAGAGCTTGAGGGCGTCGAACCGGCGCGTGGTCTGCAGGCTCTTGTCGACCTGGTTGGGGTCGGTGGCCTCGCGCGGGTTGAGGTAGTCGGCGTGCCAGGTCGCCGGCGACAGGGTGGTCCGGTCGCGGACGATGATCGCGCTGGAGGAGACCGGCTGGAAGAACGTCTTGTGGTAGTCGACGGTCACCGAGTCGGCACGGTCGATGCCGTCGAGCATCGACCGACGACGCGGCGAGATCAGCAGGCCGCCGCCGTACGCCGCGTCGACGTGGAGCCAGGTGTCGTACGCCAGCGCCAGGTCCGCGATCGCCGGGAGCGGGTCGATCGCTCCGAAGTCGGTGGTGCCGGCCGTCGCGACGATCGCCATCGGGCGCAGCCCGAGCGCCGTGCACGCAGCGAGCGAACGCTCGAGGGCAGCCGGGTCCATCCGGTGCCGCGAGTCCGTGGGCACGCTGACGACGGCCTCGTCGCCGAGTCCGAGCAGGCGCGCGGACTTCTGCACCGAGAAGTGGCTGTCGGCGGACGCGAGGATCCGCAGCCGCTCGGCCGGGACCCGCTCGTGCCGGCCGCGGGCGAGCAGCAGGCCCTGCAGGTTGGACTGGCTGCCGCCGCTGGTGAAGACGCCGTCGGACGCGGCACCGAAGCCGATCCGTTCGGCGGTCCACTCGATCAGCCGGCGCTCGATGTAGGTGCCACCGACGCTCTGGTCGAAGGTGTCGAGCGAGCTGTTGACCGAGGCGACGAAGAGCTCGGCCAGCAACGCCGGTACGACGACCGGGCAGTTGAGGTGGGCGGCGTACGTCGGCTCGTGGAACCACACGGCGTCGTCGAGCCAGAGCTGCGACATCTCGGCGAGGACCTCGCCGACGTCGGTCAGCGGGCTGGCCAGGTCGACCGCGGCGACGCGGGCGGCGGCGTCGGCGGGCTGGGTCCCCGTCGACGGTCCGGCCACCGTGCGGAGCTGGCCGAGCAGGTGCTCGAGGCCGGCGCCGAGGGTCGCGGCGTAGTGGTCGGCGTGGGCAGGGTGGAACAGGTGGTGCAGGGGGAGCTGGGACACGGAGATCTCCTGTGATCCGAGAAGGTAAGCCTTACCTAATCAGATCACAGGAGATCTTGTCACCGCGGCGACGGGTGCAGCACGTCACACTCAGCCGAGGTACTTCTCCCACGGCCCGGTGATCGCCAGCGTGAGGCCAGGCGTCTGGATGTTCACGAACAGGACCTTGCCGTCCTCGGAGAACGCGGGGCCGGTGAACTCGGAGTCGTTGAGCTGGTTGCGCGCGATCGCCTGGGCCGGGCCGTACGGCGTCGCCGACAGCACGTGCGATGCACCGACGCCGTCCTCGGCGAGCACCAGCGAGCCCCACGGCGTGACGGTGACGTTGTCCGGGCCGTCGAAGGTGAGGTCGTCGTACTTCGGGGTGCCCTCGGTCTCGGTGGTCTCCTGGTGCGGGAAGTAGGTGACCAGCTGGATGGCCTCCGCGCCGTAGTCGTAGAACCAGACCATGCCGTCGTGCGGCACCGCATCGGCGGGCAGGTCGCCGTCGGAGAAGGCGTAGGAGTTCACGACGTACACGCCCTCGTCGGTGCCCCAGACGCCCTCGAACTTCTTGCCGCGGGTGACCTCGCCGGGCGCGAACTGCTTGCGGGTGGAGACGGTCCTCGCGTGGCGGTCCGGCACCGGGATCCAGCGCACGGGGAACGGCCGGCCGAGCTGGGCCGAGGTCAGGTAGGCGACGTCGGAGAGCACGGAGCCGTCGGGCATCAGGATCTGCATCGCCTCAAGGACACCGGCGTCGTCGGCCAGGTCGTCGGCGATGCCGGACTTCAACCGGTGGCCACGCTCCGCCGTCCAGCGGTAGAACAGGCCGTTCGGGCCGGAGGCGTCCTCGGACAGGAACACGTGCCGACGCGACTTGTCGATCGCGCAGGCCTCGTGGGCG
>NZ_JBMCZA010000239.1:11135-13184 GCF_048654705.1 Nocardioides sp. CPCC 206348 | reverse complement strand
TTCGGGCCGGAGGCGTCCTCGGACAGGAACACGTGCCGGCGCGACCTGTCGATCGCGCACGCCTCGTGGGCATAGCGACCGAACGCCTTGATCGGCTTCGGGTTGGTGCGGCCGTCGTGGAAGACCTCGAAGACGTAGCCGTGGTCCTTGGCGTAGGTGCCGCTCTTGCCGTTGCCGCTCCACGCCTTTCCGGCGCGGTCCTCGGTCTCCTCGCAGGTCAGCCACGTGCCCCACGGCGTCGGGCCGCCGGCGCAGTTGGTCGACGTACCGGAGATGGCGACGAACTCACCGAGGTTGCGACCGTGCCGGTCGGTGCTGATGACGGTGCAGCCACCGGCGTCGATCGCACCTTCGTCGTAGACCGTGCCCTCGACGTGCGGGACGCCGAGCGGGGAGCCCGCCTTGAGCTCGTGGTTCTGGATCAACTGGTAGCGACCGCCGCCGGTCGAGAAGACGGCGGTGCCGTCGTGCCCGTTGGGCGTCAGGCCACCCTCGTCGAGCCGGGTGACACCGGCGCGGGTGACGACCGAGTACGAGAAGCCGGCCGGCAGGGCGAGGAGTCCGGCCGGGTCGTCCTCGAGCGGCGGGAACGGGACGAGGCCACGGCCGGGGCGGCCCGGGCGCTGGGGAGCGGGGCGGCTCGGGGTGGCCTGGGCGAGCGAGGGCATCGCGCCGGCGACGGCGAGGCCGGCACCGGCGGCACCGCCGGCCAGCATGGTTCGACGGGAAGCGGTCATGACGGGGTCCTTCCGGGACGAGAGGGGAACCTCCCCAGCCAACCGTCGTCACACGACGAGCAGCCGACGTCGGAGTGAACGCCGCACGGACCCTTGTCAGCAGGCCGGGTAGCTGCCGCTGTGGTGCACGTAGGTGAACTTCGGCGCCGAGCCCCAGGCGACCGCCGCTCCAGAAGCGACCGACTGCCGGGCGATGGTGTCGACCTCACGGCCCGTGTCGATGCAGCCGTCGAAGTTCGGGGTGAAGAGGGTGCCGATGTCGGGGCTGTTGCCGTACTTGCCGATGTAGTTCGGCATCGTCAGATGGGTGTCGCGGACGGTCCAGGTGAAGCTTCCGGAGTCGCGGAGGCCGTGGCTGTCCTGGATCGTCACGGTGACCGTGAACGACCGGGACCGGATGTTCGACCTGCTGCTCGTCACGCTCGCGGCGTTGTGCGACACCGTGCCGCCGAGGGAGTGTGCACCCGCCTTGCCCACGCCCGAGGGCGCACCGGACACGGAGACGATGCTCCAGCTGTCGCCGTCCGGATCGCTGCCCCCGACCGTGTAGGCGCCGCTGGCGCGCTCGCTCGTGCTCTTCGAGGCGAGAGAGATCCGGGGCGCACGGTTCGCGGCCTTGGTCGGCCGCGGCGCCGTGGTGGTCGGCGCGTCGGCCGCGTCGACCGGGCTCGGTTCCGGTTCACCCGACAGGGCCGGGGTCACCACGTCCTCCGCCTTCTCGGCTTCGGGGATGTCCGGGATCGGCACGACCTCACCCTCCCGCGCCAGGTCGGGAACCTCGCGCCTGATCAGCGGGAGCGCCGCGGTGAAGGCCTCCTCGTGCCAGCCGGTGATCCGCGCGAGGTAGTCGGCCGACGGCACGGCGCCCTTCGGCAGCAGCGTGGTCCAGCGCACCTGCCGGCTGCCACCCGCAGGCAGCTTGAGCCGCCAGTAGACGACCGGGTCCGCCTCGATCACCTTGCGGTCGGCCGGCTCGAACTTGACCAGGCCGACGTGGTCGGCCAGCTGCTTCGGCACCACCTCGGTCCACAGGACCGTCATCGCCGTCTTCTTCGTGTTGGTGAGCACGACGGTCGACGACACCCGCTCACCGCTCAGCAGGTAGGTCCGTTCGCTGCGCACGCCCTTGTCCACGTCGGTCCCGCCCGCGACGGAGAGCGGCACGAAGTCGGCAGCCGGGGTCGTCGTGCTCGAGCTGCGGTCGGCAGCCTCCGGGTCGTCATCGCCGCGACCCCAGCCGGAGGCGAAGGCGATCCCGCCCGCGAGCAAGGCCACGACGGCACCGGCGGCCAGCAGGGTCCGCCCGACACGG
>NZ_JBMCZA010000239.1:715-11053 GCF_048654705.1 Nocardioides sp. CPCC 206348 | reverse complement strand
CGCGCAGCTCGGTCAGGTCCGGCTCGTCGAGCTTCCCGACCGCGAACGCCAGGACACCGAGTGCCCAGGCCGCGCTCGTGGACTCCGTCGTACCCCGGTCGCGGGCCAGCTCCCGGCCCAGGAGCCGGGTCGCCTGGGTGGTCTCGGCACCGTGCTCGACCTGGTCCATGAGGCGCGCGAAGGTGCCCAGGCGTACGGCGTCGACCAGCAGGTTGAGCTCGCCGCGCGTCGCCGCGTCCTCGGCGAGGAAGTCGTCCAGGGCGGCACGGAACGAGTCGGCGTCGTCCAGCACGCCGGGTCCGGCCTGTTCGACCAGACGAGCAAGTTCGTTATGCATCCCCACGTTCGGGAAGCATTCCAGCCATCGGCTCCACGCGGACCCGAACACCGATTTCCGGACGCTCCGGGTGCCGCTCGTCGCGCCGTACCGACCGTTCGTCGACAACCCGTTCCCACTCGGCGCGCACCCGGACCGCACCCCTGACGGTGTGACCGCGATCACTCCTAGCGTCGCAATGTCCGGTCGCGATCGCGGCCACTGCACCAGCCCAGGAGGTTTCGTCGTGACATCTGAAGTCGCCCCGCACGACCCGCACGAGGTGGCGTCACGCCACGATCCCGTGTACGACGAGTTGCACGCGTCGCCCGAGTTCGCCGAGCTGCGGCGCCGCTACCGGGCGTTCGTCTTCCCCGCCACGATCGCGTTCCTCGCGTGGTACCTGCTGTACGTCGTGCTCTCCAACTGGGGCGGCGACTTCATGACCCACAAGGTCATCGGCAACATCAACGTGGCCCTGGTCTTCGGCCTGTTGCAGTTCGTGACGACGTTCGGGCTCGCGTGGCTCTACAGCCGCTACTCCAACGCCAGGCTCGACCCGCTCGCCCGCGAGCTCGACGAGCGCTTCATCGCCCTGGCCGGCAAGTCGTCGCACGGAAGGACCCAGAACTGATGGACCACCAGGTACTCACCGCGGGGCTGTTCCTCAGCGTCGTCGCCCTGACCCTCTTCATCACCATCAAGGCCAGCCGCTCGAGCAGCGGCACCGAGGACTTCTACGCCGGCGGCCGCTCGTTCTCCCCCATCCAGAACGGCCTGGCCATCGGCGGCGACTACATGTCGGCCGCGTCCTTCCTCGGCATCTCCGGCGTCATCGCCCTCGCCGGGTACGACGGCTTCCTCTACTCGATCGGCTTCCTGGTCGCCTGGCTGGTGGCGTTGCTGCTGGTCGCCGAGATGCTCCGGAACTCCGGGCGCTTCACGATGGCCGACCAGCTGGCCTACCGGATGAAGCAGCGCCCCGTCCGCACCGCCGCAGCGACCTCCACGGTGGCCGTCTCGATCTTCTACCTGCTCGCGCAGATGGTCGGCGCCGGCAGCCTGGTCGTGCTGCTCCTCGGCATCGACAAGGAGAACACCCTCGCCGTCAGCTCCGTGATCGCCGGTGTCGGCGCGCTGATGATCGTCTACGTCACCGTCGGCGGCATGAAGGGCACCACCTGGGTGCAGATCGTCAAGGCGGTCCTGCTCATGGTCGGTTCGGCCGTCATCGTCGTACTCGTCCTTGCGAAGTTCGACTTCAACCTCTCCGAGCTGCTCGGCGCCGCACAGTCGAACTCCGGCAAGGCAGGCTTCCTGGAGCCGGGCCTGAAGTACGGCATCGACGCCACCCACAAGCTCGACTTCCTGAGCCTCGGCATCGCCCTGGTCCTCGGTACGGCAGGCCTGCCCCACATCCTGGTCCGCTTCTACACCGTCCCGACCTCGCGCGACGCCCGCAAGTCGGTGCTCTGGGCCATCGCCCTGATCGGCACGTTCTACCTGTTCACGCTGGTCCTGGGCTTCGGTGCCGCGGCACTGCTCAACACCGGTGTCGGCAGCGACGTCGCCAACAGCGGCGGCAACCTCGCCTCACCCCTGCTCGCTGAAGCGGTCGGCGGTGGTGCCGGCTCCACGGGCGGCGCGATCCTGCTGGCGGTGATCTCGGCAGTCGCCTTCGCCACGATCCTCGCGGTCGTCGCCGGACTGACGTTGACGTCGTCCACCTCGGTGGCGCACGACATCTACAACTCGGTGATCCGCAAGGGCAAGGCCACCGAGGCCGAGGAGATCCGGGTGACGCGGTACGCCGCTGCCGGTCTCGGCGTGATCGCGATCCTGCTGGCCATCCCGGCCCGCAACCTGAACATCGCGTTCCTCGTCGGACTGGCCTTCGCGGTGGCGGCCTCGGCCAACCTGCCGGCGATCGTCTACAACATGTTCTGGCGGCGCTTCAACACCCGCGGCGCCACGTGGAGCATCTACGGCGGCCTGATCTCCTGCATCACGCTCGTGATCTTCTCGCCGGTCGTCTCCGGCAAGGGCGTCGACGCAGCCGGCAAGAACCTGTCCCTGCTGCCCACCAGCATCGACATCTCGTGGTTCCCGCTGGAGAACCCGGGCCTGGTCTCGATCCCGCTCGGCTTCTTCTTCGGCTGGCTCGGATCGATCCTCGCCAAGGAGCCGGAGTCCGAGGAGCGGTTCACCGAGCTCGAGGTCCGCGCCCTCACCGGCGCGGGTGCCGAGCAGGCCGTCTCCCACTGACGCCGGTGGTCGAGGAGGTTGCACAGCAACCGTCCCGAGACCACGCAACCACGAAGCAACCCCTAGCGGGCACAGTTGGGGGTGCGGCAATGTGAGCCGCACCCCCAACGTGCCCCTGAACGTCGAAAGGCCCGGTAGTGACCGACCACGAAGAGACCCTCGCCAACCTGTCGCGGGAGGAGCGCCGGTTCGAGCCCCCGGCCGAGCTCGCTGCGAACGCGAACGTGAAGGCCGATGCGTACGACGCCGCGGCCGCCGACCGTGAGGCGTTCTGGGCCACCCAGGCCGACCGGCTGGACTGGGCCACGAAGTGGGACCAGGTCCTCGACTGGTCGAACGCCCCGTTCGCGAAGTGGTTCGTGGGCGGCAAGATCAACGCCGCCTACAACTGCGTGGACCGGCACGTCGACGCCGGGCGCGGGGACAAGGTCGCGATCCACTGGGTCGGCGAACCTCTCGATGACACGAGGGACATCACCTACGCCCAGCTCAAGGACGAGGTCTCGAAGGCCGCCAACGCGATCGAGGAGCTCGGCATCGAGGCCGGCGACCGGGTCGCGATCTACATGCCGATGATCCCCGAGGCGATCATCGCGATGCTGGCCTGTGCCCGCGTCGGCGCCCCGCACACGGTCGTGTTCGGCGGCTTCTCCGCCGAGGCACTGGCCTCACGCATCGAGGACTGCGGCGCCAAGCTCGTCATCACCGCCGACGGCGGCTACCGCCGCGGTGCCGCTGCTGCGCTGAAGCCGGCCGTCGACGAGGCACTGGTCAAGATCGACAACGACAACACGGCCATCGTCGAGAACGTCCTGGTGGTCCGTCGTACCGGACAGGAGGTGGAGTTCAACTCCGCGATCGACAACTGGTGGCACGAGGTCGTCGACGAGGCCTCCCCGATCCACGAACCGCAGGCGTTCGACGCCGAGCACCCGCTCTACGTGATGTACACGTCCGGCACCACCGGCAAGCCGAAGGGCATCCTGCACACGACCGGTGGCTACCTCACCGGGGCGTCGTACACGCACAACGCGGTGTTCGACCTCAAGCCCGACGACGTGTACTGGTGCACCGCCGACATCGGCTGGGTCACCGGGCACTCCTACATCGTCTACGGACCGCTCGCGAACGGTGTGACCCAGGTCGTCTACGAAGGCACCCCCGACGCCCCCGAGCGTGGGCGCTGGTGGCAGATCATCCAGGACTACAAGGTCACGCTCTTCTACACCGCTCCCACCGCGATCCGTTCCTTCATGAAGCAGGGCCGCGAGATCCCCGACAAGTTCGACATGTCGAGCCTTCGGATCCTCGGCTCGGTGGGTGAGTCGATCAACCCCGAGGCCTACATCTGGTACCGCAACGTCATCGGCGGCGACCGCACCCCCGTGGTCGACACCTGGTGGCAGACCGAGACCGGCGCGGTGATGATCTCCCCGCTCCCCGGTGTGACCGCCGGCAAGCCCGGCTCAGCCATGACCGCCATCCCCGGCATCGACGCCGACGTCGTCGACGACGAAGGCCATTCGGTCCCCAACGGTTCCGGTGGCTACCTCGTGATCACCTCACCGTGGCCCTCCATGCTGCGCACCATCTGGGGCGACGACCAGCGGTACGCCGACACCTACTGGTCCCGCTTCAAGCAGCAGGGCTTCTACTTCGCCGGCGACGGCGCCAAGAAGGACGACGACGGCGACATCTGGCTCCTGGGCCGCGTCGACGACGTCATGAACGTCTCGGGCCACCGCCTCTCCACGACCGAGATCGAGTCGGCCCTGGTGTCGCACCCCAAGGTCGCCGAGTCCGCCGTCGTCGGGGCCAACGACCCCGACACCGGCCAGGCCGTGGTCGCCTACGTCATCCTCCGCGAGGAGGCCGGTGACGGTGGACCGGACATCATCAAGGAGCTGTCCGACCACGTCCGCAAGGAGATCGGCCCGATCGCCAAGCCCCGGCAGATCATGATCGTCCCCGAGCTCCCCAAGACCCGCTCGGGCAAGATCATGCGCCGCCTGCTCCGCGACGTCGCCGAGGGCCGCACCGTCGGCGACACCCAGACCCTCGCCGACGCCTCGATCATGGACCTGATCTCGGCCGGGCAGACGACGTCGACGGAGGACTGAGCGCCTGCAGGAATCCCCGGGCGCCCGGGGATTCCTGCGCCGGATGGGGGTTGCAACCCCCGTCCGGCGCAGGAACTGCCCATCCCGTGTGACGGATGGTGCACGGGGTGCTCGCCACGGCGTCCGTACGCTCGAAGCATGACCACGGCCCTCCCCGGCGTCGCCTCGCTCCAGGCACGCTTCGCGACCGAGCTGCCCGAGCTCGCCGAGCCCTGGCAGGCCGCGGCCACGCCGGCACCCCGGCTGCTGGTCCTCAACGAACCCCTCGCCGCCGAGCTCGGCCTCGACGTCGAGCGGCTGCGCAGCGCCGAGGGCCTCGGTCTCCTGACCGGGACCGAGCTGCCCGCCGGGAGCGCGCCGGTGGCGCAGGCCTACGCCGGTCACCAGTTCGGCGGCTTCACGAAGCTGGGCGACGGACGGGCACTGCTGCTCGGGGAGGTGATCGACGCTGACGGCAACCTGCGCGACATCCACCTCAAGGGATCGGGACGCACGCCCCACGCACGCGGCGGCGACGGCCTGGCGGCGGTCGGCCCGATGCTGCGCGAGTACGTCGTCAGCGAGGCCATGCACGCCCTCGGCATCCCGACCACCCGGTCGCTGGCCGTGGTCGCCACGGGACGCGACGTCCATCGCGAGACCGTTCTGCCGGGCGCCGTACTGACCCGGGTGGCGAGCAGCCACCTGCGGGTGGGTTCCTTCCAGTACGCGCAGGGGATCCGCGACGACGACCTCCTGCGCCGGCTGGCCGACCACGCCATCGCGCGCCACTACCCGGAGCTCGCAGCCGATCCTGAGCCGTACCTCTCCTTCTACCGGGCCGTCGTCGCAGCCCAGGCCTCGCTCATCGCGCGCTGGATGCTGGTCGGGTTCGTGCACGGCGTGATGAACACCGACAACATGACGATCTCGGGCGAGACCATCGACTACGGCCCGTGCGCATTCCTGGACGTGTTCGAGCCCAACACCGTGTTCAGCTCGATCGACAGCGGCGGGCGGTACGCCTACGTGAACCAGCCGGGCGCGGCCGAGTGGAACCTCGCCCGTTTCGCCGAGGCCCTGCTCCCCCTGTTCGCCGACGACCGGGACCGCGCCGTCGAGATCGCGAGCGAGGCGCTCGCGTCCTTCCGCATGGAGTACGACGCCGCGTGGTCCGCCGGCATGCGCGCCAAGCTGGGCCTGGGTCCCGCCGTGGATGCGCAGGCCCTCGCGAGCGAGGTGCTCGACCTGCTCCGCGCGAGCCACGTCGACCACACGACGTTCTGGCGCCACCTGGCGACAGCGGCCCGCGGCGACGCCGAGCCGGTCCGCGGGCTCTTCCTCGACCTGCCGGCGATCGACGCGTGGCTCGCCCGGTGGCGCGCGCTCGGCCCCGACGCGGAGGCGATGGACCGGCTCAACCCGCTCTACATACCCCGCAACCACCTGGTCGAGGAGGCGCTCGCCGCCGCCACGGCGGGTGACCTCGAACCGCTGCACCAGCTGGTCGGGGCGGTGCGTTCACCGTTCGTCGAGCGCCCGGGGTTCGAGCGGTTCGCCGAGCCGGCGCCCGACGACTTCGGCCAGTACCAGACCTTCTGCGGAACCTGAGGAGCCTCGAACGTGCCCGTCCTGCATCCCGTCGACTGGTCGGCCCTGCCCGCACCCCTGCTCGACTTCTGGACCGAGTACCACCTCTGCACGCTCAGCACCCTCGACCGCACCGGCGCGCCCCACGCCGTACCCGTCGGGACCACGCTGGACCTCGAGAACCAGTGCGCCTGGGTGATCACCCGGCGCGGCTCGCAGAAGGTCGCCAACATCCGACGCGACCCGCGACTGTCCATCACCCAGGTCGACCGCGGCCGCTGGTCGAGCATTGTCGGCACCGGCGAGGTCCTCGAGGACGAGGCCTCGATCGCGCGCGCCTGTGAGCGGTACGCCGCCCGGTACCGCCCGCCGTCCCCGAGTGCCGAGCGGGTGGCCGTGCGGATCACCGTCGAGCGGTTCCTCGGTTCGGCGCAGGTGCTCTCCCCGATCTCTTGACAAGGATGGTGCGCCAGGCGCATTCTCCTAACTGTGTTAGGAACACCTAGTCGCAATAGGATTGCCGAACGACGTGAGGGAGTGCGTCGGGAGATCCTCGATGCCGCGTGGAGCCAGGCCAGGGACGTCGGGCTCGCCAACATCACGCTGCGCGACATCGCCCGTGAGGTCGGGATGCAGCCACCCTCGCTGTACTCGCACTTCGCCTCCAAGAACGCCATCTACGACGCCATGTACGCCGAGGCGTGGCTGGCCTACGAGGAGTCCGGCTCCGCGCTCGAGCCATTGCCCGAGCACCCCCGGGAGGCGTTGCAGAAGATCGCGCGGGTCTTCTTCGACTTCGCCGTCGCCGACCTGGCCCGCTACCAGCTGATGAACCAGCGCACGATCCCCGGCTTCGAGCCCAGCCCGGACTCGTACGCCCCCGCCGTCCGCGTCCTCGAGCACGGCCGGGCAATGGTCGGTTCGTGCGGCGTGTCCGACAGCGCCGACTTCGACATCATGGCGGCCCTGATCGGCGGCCTGATCGACCAGCAGTTGGCCAACGACCCCGGAGGGGACCGCTACTCGCGACTCCTCGAACGGGCCATCGACATGTGGGCGGACGCTGCCGGCGTCCCGAAGCAATCGCCTGCCGCCAGGAGGGCGGCCCGCAAGAGATGAGCACGACCATGAACCAGACCACGACCGCGCCGGGCATTCGACGCTCCGCCCTGGACCGCCGTACGGCGATGGCGCTCGCCGCCGAGGAGTACCGCCGCTTCGCCGACACCGTCGCCGCCCTCGACGCCGCCGACTGGAAGCGATCCACGGACTGCCCCGCCTGGGACGTGCGGCAGTTGACCAGCCACGTCGTCGGCATGGCCGCGATGGCGGCCGGGATCCGAGAAGGCGCCCGTCAGCGCAAGATCGCCGGCGCCGAGTCCTCCGCCCGCGGCATCGCCATGGTCGATGCCCTGACCGCCCTCCAGGTCCGCGAACGCGCCGACCACTCGCCGCAGCGTCTGGTCGACGACGCTCGCGCCCTCGGACCCCGGGCCGCCCGCGGTCGCCGGATGACGCCGTTCTTCCTGCGCCGGATGGCGATGCCCGACAAGCAGTCGGTGCAGGGTGTGGACGAGACCTGGGCGCTGGGCTACGTCATCGACGTGATCCTCACCCGCGACACCTGGATGCACCGGATCGACGTCGCCACCGCGACCGGTACCGCACCCGCACTGACCGCCGAGCACGACGGCAGGATCGTCGCGGACGTCGTCGACGAGTGGGCCGCCCGCCATGGTCGGCCGTACTGCCTGGACCTCAGCGGACCAGCCGGCGGCTCGTGGCGGTCGCCCGGCAACGGGCCGGTGATCGAGATGGACGCCGTCGAGTTCTGCCGGGTGCTGTCCGGCCGCGGTCAGGGCGAGGGGCTGCTCGCGACCGAGGTGCCCTTCTAGGACTGGTCGACGACCTCGGCCGGCTGCTCGGCGACCTCGGGTCGACGGGACGCCAGCAGGAGGACGACGACGCCGACGACCGCGGCAAGGACGGACGCCAGCAGGATCCCGACCTTCGCGTCGTCGGTCAGCGCGGCCGAGTCGGGGTACGACAGGCCTGCGATGAACAGCGACACCGTGAAGCCGATGCCGGCGACGGCACCGACACCGATCACCTGGCCCCAGTTGGTGTCGTCGGGCATCCGTGCGACGCCCAGGCGGATCGCGATGAAGCAGGCGAGCGCGATGCCGAGCGGCTTGCCGAGCACGAGTCCCGCACCGATGCCCAGGGCGACGGTCGAGGACAGCGCATCACCGAACGCCCCATCCCCCAGCGCCACGCCGGCGTTGGCGAGCGCGAACACCGGCAGGACGACGTACGACGACACGGGGTGCAGGCGCGACTGGAGACGTTCGGCGATGGGCACCGACTCGGCGAGCAGGAACCGCATCCGGTGCAGCTCCTCGGCGTCGAGGTCGTTGTCCTGGAGGGCGCCCGTCGCGAACTCCTTCGCGACCTCGGGGCGGAGCAGGGCGACGGCCGGTGTCATCAGGCCGATCGCGACGCCGGCGAGCGTGGCGTGGACTCCCGACTCGAGAACGGCGAACCAGATGACGAGGCCGAGGACCCAGTAGACCGGGATCGCCCAGACGCGGGCGGCGCGCAGGACGGCCATCACCGCGAGCAGGCCGACGGCGATGCCGAGCCAGCCCCACGCGAGGTCGGCCGTGTAGAACACCGCGATCACGATGATCGCGCCGATGTCGTCCACGATCGCGAGGGTCAGCAGGAACAACCGGGCGGCCGACGGGATCCGGCGGCCGAGAACGCCGAGCACACCCACCGCGAACGCGATGTCGGTCGCCATCGGGATGCCCCAGCCGGCACCGGCCTCGCCGCCACCCGCGATCGCCACGAACAGCAGCGCCGGCACGGCCATGCCGCCGACGGCCGCGATGATCGGGAGCGCTGCGGTGCGGGGGTCGCGCAGGTCGCCGTGGACCAGCTCGTACTTGATCTCCAGGCCGACCACGAAGAAGAAGATCGTCATCAGGCCGTCGTTGACCCAGTGCTGCAGCGACTCCTCGATCCGCCAGCTGCCGACGTCGAGACCGATCGGGGTGTGCCAGAAGTGGTCGTACCCGGAGGCCCAGCCGGTGACCGGCAGGTTGACCCACAGGAGCGCGATCACGGTCGCGGTGAGCAACAGGATCGACCCGGCGGACTCGACGTGGAGGAACTCCCGGATCGGACGGGCGACGTACTTCGCCAACGGCTTCTCGCTGGCCGTCCAGACGGGGCCCTGGCGCCAGAGGTCGTCGGGCGAGCGGGGGGAATCGGGCACTGAGGCCTCCGGAGTCAGGTGGGCAGGGGAGATCGTCTGCCGACCAGACTTCCCGGCTCACCTGACGGGGAGTCTATCGATGTCGGTAAGGTCGGTCGCATGGCCATCGAACCGATCCGGGAAGAGCCCACCATCGGGCGCCTGATCAAGGACGCGCAGACCGACTTCTCCACGCTCATGCGCAAGGAGATCCAGCTCGCCAAGTCGGAGCTCAAGGTCAGCTTCACGGCCGGCGGGATGGGCGCCGTGTTCCTCGGCGCGGCGCTGTTCGTCCTGACCCTCGCCATCATCATGCTCTCGATCGCCATCGCGTTCCTGATCCACTGGAACGGCGACGGCCTGGACCTGCACTGGGCGTTCCTGATCGTCTTCGGGTTCTACCTGCTGGTCGCCGCGCTCCTGGTGCTGCTCGGCGTCCGGAGCTTCAAGAAGGTCAAGGCACCCGAGCGCGCCATCGAACAGGGTCGAGAGATCCCGCGGGCGCTCAAGGGACAGGCCTGATCCTCCGACCACCCGAGTCGACCTGAGAGGACCTGATGGCGCGGCAACCGGTCATCGCCGGTCGGGCTGAGCAACTGCTCGGCTCCGCCGTCGTGGCCACCGCGCCCGTGGCCGGCGGCGACATCTCGACCGCGGTCAAGGTGCGCCTCTCCAACGGCAGGACCGCCCTCTTCAAGACCCTCGGCACCGCGCCCCCGCACTTCTACGAGCGCGAGGCCGCCGGACTGCGCTGGCTGGCCGAGGCCACGCCCGACGGCGGCGTACCCACCCCCGAGGTGATGGCCGTC
>NZ_JBMCZA010000239.1:0-658 GCF_048654705.1 Nocardioides sp. CPCC 206348 | reverse complement strand
GACTTCTTCGGGTTCGACGCCGACGGCTACATCGGCCGGCTGCCGATGCCCAACCGTCCGGCGCCCACCTGGGCGGAGTTCTACGCCGAGCGCCGGATCGCGCCGTACCTCAAGGTGCTGCGCGCCAAGGAGATCGTCAGCGCCGAGGACGGCGCCACCATCGAGGCGGCCGTCGCCCGCGGGCCCGAGATCCTCCCCGTCGAGCCGCCCGCGCGCCTGCACGGCGACCTGTGGAACGGCAACGTGCTCTGGACCAACGACGACCGTGCCGTCGTGATCGACCCGGCGGCGTACGGCGGCCATCGCGAGATGGACGTCGCCATGCTCGCCCTCTTCGGCCTCCCCCAGCTGCCGCAGGTGATGGCGGCGTACGACGAAGCGGCGCCGCTCGCCGACGGCTGGGAGGACCGCCTCGGCTTCCACCAGCTGTTCCCGCTGCTCGTGCATGCGTGCCTGTTCGGTGGCCAGTACGGCGCCCGGGCGGCCAAGATCGCGGCGCGTTACCTCTGACCGCTGCTGGTTCATCAAGGTATGTCGGCGAACTGACACTTCCCCGCCTCTGCCCAGCGTGGGGAGTGCACATTCACCTGCATCCCTTGATGAACCTGCAGCGGGAGACGGCGATGACACAATCGCGACGTGGCCCTCTCGGACGAAC
>NZ_JBMCZA010000238.1:0-582 GCF_048654705.1 Nocardioides sp. CPCC 206348 | reverse complement strand
CTTCATCTTCGCCGGCGTCTTCGCCACCTACGGCAACGTCAGTGACAAGGTGACCGAGACGACGATCGACGAGGTGCACGCGTGCGTGGTCCCGCCCTCCGAGGACGGCCGGGCCTGCACCGCTGAGGAGGTCGCGGAGTCCCCGACCCCGGCCTACGCCGCCGGGATCCGGAAGGGCGACCGCATCGTCTCCTTCAACGGCACCCAGGTGGGCAGCTGGAACCAGATGCAGGACCTCGTCCGGGCCAACAAGGGAGACAAGGCGACCATCGTCATCGAACGCGACGGCGTCGAGCAGACGATCATCACCAACACCACGGTGACGCCCCGCTTCCTGGAGTCCGGCGACACCGAGGCGAAGGAAGTGGGCTTCCTGGGTGTCAGCCCCGAGCGCCACGCGCGCACGGGCGGTGTGTTCTACACGATCGGCCAGATGGGCCACATGACGGTCGACGTGGCCACGTCGCTGGCCACCTTGCCCGAGAAGGTCTGGGGCGTCGCGAAGGCGATCGTGGGGATCGAGGAACGTGATCCCCTCGGGCCGGTCAGCATCGTCGGCGGCGGCCGCCTCGCGGGTGAGGT
>NZ_JBMCZA010000237.1:649-1074 GCF_048654705.1 Nocardioides sp. CPCC 206348 | reverse complement strand
GACATCACGGTTCGCGAGGTGCGCGCCGGACGTCGCGTCTCCACGTACGACGCCGTGCTGGTCCAGGCCGGCAAGGAGATCGCGCACGCGGTGGTGAGCACCCATGACTGGGACGCCGCCGGCACGTTCGACCACGCACCGCACCAGGCACCCGTCGTACCGCGGCCGGAGGACTGCCAGGACGTCAGCGCGCTGATGTCACCGGGCATGGTGCCGATCCTCGACCGCTACACCTACCGCGCGCCAGTGATCCCCGGGTGGCTCACCGGCAAGCCCTCGGGCACCACGGAGTCGCTCTGCTGGATCCGCGCCACCGACGAACGTCCGGTCGACGCCCTGCTCGCGGGCGCGATGACCGACGCGTTCCCGCCCGTCACCGCCGAGATCGGCCACCTCGCCTCGGCCACCATCCAGCTCACCGTGCA
>NZ_JBMCZA010000237.1:0-598 GCF_048654705.1 Nocardioides sp. CPCC 206348 | reverse complement strand
TACCACGACGAGGACGTCGAGCTCTGGGACGACCAGGGGCGGTTGATCGCGCAGTCGCGGCAATTGGCGATCCTCAGCAACGGATGATTCAGCTGACCTCAGCAACGGTCACCGTCGTACCCGCGTCGGTGGTCGGCGTACTGAACTCGACCTGATCGGCGCGGTCGAGGCTGAACTCGTCGGTGGTGTCGTTGAGGTTGATCCCGCCGCCGTCTCCCCGTGGCGCCATCTTCCTGCTGGTCTCCAGGCGGATCTTGTCGTCGTCGATCTTGACGACGGTGATCAGCAGTTCCTCGCCGGCAACAGGCACCGAGAAGGATTCGAACTCGCCGAGGATGACCGACGACGTGCTCGGTGCGGGTTGTTCACGCTGCGCGCCGGTCCAGGCCTGGACGGTGAACTCGAGTTCGACCGGCGCGGCTGGTTCGTCGTCGCCGCACGCGGTGAGCAACGGGATCAGGAGGAACGGCAGGAGCGTCATGCTGGCTTTCACGCCGAGAGTCATGCCCGCTGCGACGGTGCCGACACGTCGTCGGTTCCGCCACCCCATAGAATCTCCTCACGTGACTGCCGCATGGGGCTTCGGCCTGACGACGTA
>NZ_JBMCZA010000236.1:36293-38526 GCF_048654705.1 Nocardioides sp. CPCC 206348 | reverse complement strand
CGACCGCCGAGTCCCTCCGGAAAGGCGACCCACGCCAGGCCGGCGTCGAAGCGGGCCTGCAGGAACTCCAGCGGCTCCTCGACGGCCGGGTCGTGCTCGGTGAGGAACGCCTCCACTTGCTGCCGCACGTCACTCATGAACGCGCCTCCCGCTTCTCCGACTGGCGCCTGATCTCGCTCTTCGCCAGGGCGTTCTTGTGGACCTCATCGGGCCCGTCGGCAAACCGCAACGTGCGGATGCCGGCGTACATGCTGGCAAGCGGGAAGTCCTGGGAGAGCCCGCCGGCACCGTGCACCTGGATCGCCTTGTCGAGAATCCATTGGACGGTGGTCGGCGTGGCGATCTTGATCGCCTGGATCTCGGTGTGCGCGCCCTTGTTCCCGACCGTGTCCATCAACCAAGCGGTCTTGAGGACCAGTAGGCGCAGTTGTTCCAGACGCACCCGGGACTCGGCGATCCAGTCCCGGATCACGCCCTGCTCCGAAAGCGGCCTGCCGAAGGCGACGCGTTGCTCGGCTCGCTCGCACATCATCTCGATGGCGCGCTCGGCGATGCCGATCGATCGCATGCAGTGATGGATACGCCCGGGTCCCAACCTCGCCTGGGCGATGCCGAAGCCGCCGCCCTCCTCGCCGATCAGGTTCGCGACGGGGACGCGGACGTCGGTGAACCGCAGCTCGGCGTGGCCGCCGTGCTCGTGGTCCTCGTAGCCCATGACGTGCATGCCGCGCACGACTTCCAGCCCAGGGGTGTCACGCGGCACGAGGACCATCGACTGCTGGCGGTGCCGGTCCGCGGCGGGATCGGTCTTCCCCATGACGATGAAGATCTGGCAGTTGGGGTTCATCGCACCGGTGATCCACCACTTGCGGCCGTTGAGGACGTACTCGTCGCCGTCACGCACGATCGACAACGCGATGTTGGTGGCATCGGACGAGGCGACATCCGGCTCGGTCATCGCGAACGCCGACCGGATGTCGCCGTCCATCAGGGGCCGCAGCCAGCGGTCTTTCTGCTCGGCGGTGCCGAACATGTGGAGCACCTCCATGTTGCCGGTGTCCGGTGCGGCACAGTTCATCGCGGTCGGGGCGAGGTAGATGCTGCGACCGGAAATCTCCGCGAGCGGCGCATACTGCTGGTTCGTCAGGCCCGCGCCGTCAGCGCCGGGCAGGAAGAGGTTCCACATCCCCCGGGCGCGTGCTGCGTCGCGCAACTCCTTCAGCACCGGGACGGAGTCCCACGCCCACGGATCGTCGAGGGCGGCCAGTTGTTCCTGGAAGACCTCCTCGGCGGGGTAGACGTGCGTGTCCATGAAGTCGAGGAGGTTCTCACGCAGGCCTTGTGTGCGTGCGTCGTACTCGAATTCCATCAGTTGTGCTCCTTCAGTGCGTGGAGGCCCGCGTCCAGCAGCGGGTGGATCGTTTCGCCGATCCGGTCGAAGCCGGCGCCGACCGTCTGGCCGTGGAGGTGGCGGTAGTGGATGCCCTCGAGGATCGCCGCCAGCTTGAACGCCGCGAGTCCGAGGTAGAACCCGAAGCCGGAGAGGTCGCGGTCGCTTCCACGCGAATACCGCTCGATGATCGCGCGCTCGTCGAGGAAGCCGGGCGCCGCCGAGACGTTGGACACCGCGTCGCTGCCCTCACCCGCCTCTGGGTCGAGACGGAAGTAGAGAAGCATCAGCGCCAGGTCCGTCAGCGGGTCGCCGAGGGTGGCCATCTCCCAGTCGAGAACCGCCCCGACCTGGTCCGCGTCATCGACCAGGACGTTGTCGAGGCGGTAGTCGCCGTGCACGATGCCGGCGGCGGACTCAAGCGGCACCGACTCCGCGAGACGCCGGTGGAGCTCGTCGGCGGCAGGCAGGTCACGGGTGTACGACGCGTCGAGCTGCTTCTTCCAGCGGGCGACCTGTCGACCGAGGAACCCCTCGGGGCGGCCGAAGTCGCCGAGACCGACAGCAGCCGGCTCGACAGCGTGAAGCGCGACGAGCGTGTCCACGAGGCGTTCGGAGATCGTGCGGGTCCGCCCGGGACCGAGCGGTTCGAGCTCGGCCGCGTGGCGGTAGGGAGTACCGGCGCACCGCTCCATGACGTAGAAGTCCGCGCCCAGCACAGCGGGATCGGTGCACATCGCGAAGGTCCGCGGGACCGGCACCCCGGTGTCCTGGAGCGCCGACATGACGCGGTACTCGCGAGCCATGTCGTGGGCGGTGGCGAGCACGTGGCCGAGTGGCGGC
>NZ_JBMCZA010000236.1:35170-36283 GCF_048654705.1 Nocardioides sp. CPCC 206348 | reverse complement strand
TCGCGCACCGCCCTGGTGGAGACGTTGGCGAGATCCGACCCGGCACCAGGTTCGCTGAACAGCTGGCACCAGATCTCCTCCCCGGTCCACAGCGGCCGGAGGAAGGTCTTCTGCTGTTCCTCCGTGCCGCAGGCGAGAATCGTCGGTGCGGCCATGCCCAGCCCGATAGCGTTGCTCAGAGGGCGGTTCGATGGCGCGTCCGCCTCCTCGAAGAGTCGGTCGACCTCGGGCTGCAGCACCTGCGGCAGTCCCAGGCCGCCGAGTCCCTCCGGAAAGGCGACCCACGCCAGCCCGGCGTCGAACCGGGCGCGCAGGAACGCCAGCGGCTCCTCCGCAGTCGGGTCGTGCTCGGCCAGGAAGGACTTCACCTGCTTTTGAACGTCCATCAATCGGTCTCCTTCATCGCATCGAGGACGTCGAGGTCGAGGCCCGGGGTCGCTCCGGCCGTCATCACGGCATGACGACAGCGAGCATGTCGGCCACACAGGCCGGCTTGTCGCCGCCTTCCCGCTCGATCGTCACCCTGAGGGCGACCTGGTGGCCCACCGCGATCGGCGTGACCGCGTTGAGTTCGACGCCCGCTCGCAGGCGCGAGCCGACCGGCACCGCCGAAGGGAAGCGAAGCTTGTCGGCGCCGTAGTTGACGATCATCTTGACGCCCTGGACCTCGTAGACCTGCCAGGTGAGGATCGGCAGCAGGCTCAGCGTGAGGAAGCCGTGTGCGACGGTTGCTCCAAACGGCCCCTCGGCCGCCCTCACCGGGTCGACGTGGATCCACTGGTGGTCCCCCGTCGCCGCCGCGAAGGCGTCGATCTGCTCCTGGTCGACCGTGTGCCACTCGGAGTGACCGAGGTGGGTGCCGACGGCCTTCTCGAGTTCGGCGATGCCGTTGAAGACCCTCATGCCTTCGGCCCACCGGCGACGTAGAGCACCTGACCAGAGACGAAGCCGGCGCCCTCGCTGGCGAAGAACGACACTGCGTGCGCGATGTCGGCCGGGAGGCCGCCGCGGCCGACAGGGATGTCGTTGACCACGAAGGCCCTGAAGTCGTCGAACGAAACGCCCATCCGCTCTGCCGTGGCCATGGTCATCTCGGTTTCGATGAACCCGGGC
>NZ_JBMCZA010000236.1:34369-35160 GCF_048654705.1 Nocardioides sp. CPCC 206348 | reverse complement strand
GCGAAGAACGACACTGCGTGCGCGATGTCGGCCGGGAGACCGCCGCGACCGACCGGGATGTCGTTGACAACAAAGGCCTTGAAGTCATCGAACGGCACGCCCATCCGCTCCGCGGTGGCCATGGTCATCTCGGTCTCGATGAATCCCGGTGCGATGGCGTTGGCGGTCACGCCGTACTTGCCCAGCTCGATGGCCAGTGTCTTGGTGAAGCCCTGGACCCCGGCCTTGGCTGCGGAGTAGTTGGCCTGGCCACGGTTGCCGAGCGCGGAGGTGCTGGACAGGTTCACGATGCGACCCCAGCTCGCCTTGGTCATGTGACCCTGCACAGCGCGGGTCATGAGGAAGGCACCGCGCAGGTGGACGTTCATCACCGCGTCCCAGTCGGAGGTGGTCATCTTGAAGAGCAGGTTGTCGCGGATGACACCGGCGTTGTTGACCAGGACGGTGGGCTCACCCAGCTCGGCGGCGACCCGCTCCACCGCGACCCGGACCGCCTCCTCGTCGGCGACGTCGACGCCCACCGCGAGCGCCCGGCCACCGGCCGCCTCGATCTCGGCCACGACGGTCTTGCAAGCGGTCTCGTCGAGGTCGAGGACAGCAACGGCGAAGCCGTCGGCGGAAAGGCGGTGCGCGACTCCGGCACCGATGCCGCGGGCGGCTCCGGTCACGATCGCCGTGCGGTGGGTGGTGGTCATGCGGTGACTCCTACGGGATGGGGGTTGAGGTCCGGCACCAGCGCGGCGAGCGCGGCGCGGGTTGACGAATGGTCGGTGTGCAGCAGGGCATGCAGC
>NZ_JBMCZA010000236.1:34244-34359 GCF_048654705.1 Nocardioides sp. CPCC 206348 | reverse complement strand
TGCGGTGGGTGGTGGTCATGCGGTGACTCCTACGGGATTGGGGTTGAGGTCCGGCACCAGCTCGGCGAGCGAGGCGCGGGTTGACGAGTGGTCGGTGTGCAGCAGGGCGTGCAGG
>NZ_JBMCZA010000236.1:33740-34226 GCF_048654705.1 Nocardioides sp. CPCC 206348 | reverse complement strand
TTGGGCTCGGCGTCGTCGATGAAGAGCACCCGGTCAGCAGGTAGGCCGAGCCGGTCCAGGGCCAGCTCGTAGATCGCGGCGTGGGGTTTGCGAAGTCCGACTTCGCCGGAGATGACGACCGGGTCGAGCAGGGCGTCGATCCGTGCGCGCGGGTAGGTGTTTCCCCAGCTGTTGGAGAGAAGCCCGACCTCCAGGCCGGCGAAGCGCAGCTCTTCGGCCAGGAGAAACATCTCTGCATCGGGCTGCATGCCTGCGAAGAGCCGGCTCAGGATCCCGTCCGGGGCCACTGCGCTCCCGTCCGTGGTCTGCAGCTCGGCTGCCAGCAGGGACTCGAAATCCGCGACCGCGAGCTCGCCGGTCTCCATGCGGTGGATCGGCGTACCGTCCTGGGCATTGCGGGACAGCCACGCCTGCAATGTGCGCGAGAAGGACTCCGGCTCGATCGCATCCGCGGCCAGCCAGTCGGCGATGGAATGCTTCACCGGA
>NZ_JBMCZA010000236.1:32619-33730 GCF_048654705.1 Nocardioides sp. CPCC 206348 | reverse complement strand
TTGGGCTCGGCGTCGTCGATGAAGAGCACCCGGTCAGCGGGAAGGCCGAGCCGATCCAGGGCCAGCTCGTAGATCGCGGCGTGGGGTTTGCGCAGTCCGACTTCGCCGGAGATCACGACCGGGTCAAGCAGGGCGTCGATCCGTGCACGGGGGTAGGTGTTCCCCCAACTGTTGGAGAGCAGGCCGACCTCCAGGCCGGCGAAACGCAACTCTTCGGCCAGCAGAAACATCTCTGCGTCGGGCAGCATGCCCGCGAAGAGCCGGCTCAGGATCCCGTCCGGGACCACTGCGCTCCCATCCGTGGTCCGTAGCTCGGCCGCGAGCAGGCGCTCGAATTCCGCGACCGTGAGCTCGCCGGTCTCCAGCCGGTGGACCGGCGTACCGTCCGGGGCATTGCGAGACAGCCACGCCTGCAATGCGCCCGAGAACGACTCGGGCTCGATCGCATCCGCGGCCAGCCAGTTGGCGATGGAATGCTTCACAGGGCCGGTGAGCACGCCGCCGTAGTCGAAGAGGACCGCATCGATTCCCCGCACCGAACCACTGCTCATGCCGGAGAGGCTGACGCCGCCGTCGGCGCCAACAGTCCCGCAGTCGGAATGGAGCGGATCGACTTCGTCCACCAGCTCACTCCTCCGCGGCTTGGAGGCTGAGGCCGCCATCAACGACCACCGTCTGCCCGGTGAGCCACGCGGCGTCCTCGGAGAGCAGGTGAGCGACGACGCCGCCGATGTCTTCTGGCACGCCGAGCCGCTTGAGGGGGTACGCCGCGGTGACCTCGTCCTCGCGGCCCTCGTACAGCTTCGTGGCGAACCGCGTCTTCACCACTCCCGGCGCGACGCCGTTGATCCGGATGTCCGGTCCGAGCTCGACCGCCATCAACTCGGTGAGCGAGTTGAGCATCGCCTTGCTCGCACCGTAGAACCCGATGCCCGGCGCCGTACGGATGCTGGAGAGCGAGGAGACGTTGACGATCGCGCCGCCGTGCTCCTTCATCCATGCTTGATGGACCTGCTGGACCCACGAGACCGCGGCGATGCAGTTGACCTCGACGATCTTGCGGGCGGCGGCGAGGTCGAGCTCGACGAGCGGCCCGTACACGGGGTTGATC
>NZ_JBMCZA010000236.1:28338-32609 GCF_048654705.1 Nocardioides sp. CPCC 206348 | reverse complement strand
TTGAGCATCGCCTTGCTCGCACCGTAGAACCCGATGCCAGGCGCCGTCCGGATGCTGGAGAGCGAGGAGACGTTGACGATCGCGCCACCGTGCTCCTTCATCCAGGCTCGGTAGACCTGCTGAACCCAAGAGACCGCGGCGATGCAGTTCACCTCGACGATCTTGCGGGCAGCGGCCAGGTCAAGTTCGACGAGCGGCCCGTACACCGGGTTGATGCCCGTGTTGTTGACCAGGAAGTCGATGCTGCCGAAGGTCTCGAGCGTCTGCCGCACGACATCAGCCTGATGATCCGCGTCGTCGGCGCGGCCGGCGACGGCAAGGGCCACCTCCGGCCCACCGAGCCCGGCGACCGCCTCGTCCAGCGCCTCCTGCTTCCGGGCAGTGATGACCACGCGTGCACCGTCGGCAACCAGCCGCTCAGCGATGGCGAGCCCGATTCCCCGGCTTGCTCCGGTGACGATTGCAGTCCGGCCCTCGAAACGCTTGCTCATTCTCTTGCCCCTCAGCTCAGTCGCTCGATGACCATGGCCATGCCCATACCGCCGCCGACGCACATGGACTCGACGCCGTACTGCTTGTCGTGCCACTGCAGCGAGTTGATGAGGGTGGCGGTGATGCGGGCCCCGGTCATGCCGAACGGGTGCCCGATGGCGATCGCGCCACCGTTGACGTTCAACTTGTCGAGCGGAATGCCGAGCTGCTGCGCAGATCCGAGCGACTGGACCGCGAACGCCTCATTGATCTCGAACAGGTCGATGTCCGACAGGCCCATCCCGACATTGCGCAGCGCGGCCGGGATCGCCTCGACCGGGCCCAGACCCATGATCTCGGGAGAGAGCGCGGTCACGGCCGTGGAGACGATCCGCGCCAGCGGCGTGAGCCCCAGCTCCCTGGCCTTGGTGTCGCTCATGATGACCAGTGCGGCCGCGCCGTCATTGAGCGGGCAGGCATTCGCGGCCGTCACGGTGCCGTCGGGTCGGAAGACGGGCTTGAGCTGGCTGATGCTCTCCATCGTCGTACCCGGCCGCGGGCCGTCATCAGCGGAAACCGTCGAGCCGTCCGGGAGCGTCACAGGGATGATCTCCCGAGCCCAGAACCCCTCCTCAACCCTCTGGACGGCGAGGTTCTGACTGCGCACGGCGAACTCGTCCTGCTCCTGACGCGACATGCCGAGGAGCTGCGCCACGTTCTCCGCTGTCTGGCCCATCGCGATGTACAGGTCGGGCAGCGCTCCCGTGGTCCGCGGGTCGATCCACGTCTCGGCGCCGCCACCCGACCGCTTGTCCGTGACCGTCTGCGCATCGCCGAACGCAGGGTTCTGCCCGACCGGGTCGTCCGACCAGCCGTTGAAGAACCGGCTCACTGTCTCGACACCGGCCGAGATGTAGGCGTGGCCCTCGCCTGCCTTGATCGCGTGGAATGCCATCCGCGTGGTCTGCAGGCTGCTCGAGCAGTACCGGTTCACAGTGACGCCGGGCAGGTGGTCCATTCCGCTCAGTACGGCGACCGCACGGCCCAGGTTGTTGCCCGACTCCCCCGCCGGCTGACCCACGCCCAGGACCAGGTCGACCACGTCGGTCGGGTCGAGCTCGGGCACCTTGGCCAGCGCGGCCCGGACCATCTGGACGGTGAGGTCGTCGGGACGCATGTCCTTCAACGACCCCTTGCCCGCGCGGCCGATCGGCGAGCGGGCGGTGGAGACGATCACTGCTTCGGGCATGGAGGTGGCCTTCCTTGGGTGACTAAGCGCTTGCTTAGTCATACTTTCGTCTATGTCCTGTCAGCGGTCAACCAGCGCGGGCCCGGGATTTCTGTGAGTCGCGCCACGTCATCGGCGAGAGACGACAGGCTCCGCGGGTTCTGGTTCAGAGCGGGTCAGCCACGTGGATCATGCGCTTGCCGACATTGGTCCCGTTGAGCACGCCGATGAGGCCCTCGGGCGTCTTCTCAAGGCCTTCGAGGATGTCCTCCGTGACCGCCAGGGAGCCGTCGTCCAGCCAGCCCTCGAGCGCCTGGAGCGCTTCGTCGTTGCGATCCGCGAAGTCGGTGTAGAGGAACCCCTGCATCGTGAGGCTCTTGACGACCAGGACTCCCGGCACGCCGCGCGCTCCCCAAGCGGGGTTGGTGGTGTCGTACTGGGACACGACGCCACAGCACACGACTCGGCCGTGCTGGGCCATCACACCAAGAGCGGTGTCCAGCGTCGTACCGCCGACGTTGTCGAAGAACACGTCGATGCCGTCCGGACAGGCTGCTCTGAGCGACTTGCGGAAGTCGTCGTCGCGATAGCTGACCGCTTCGTCGAAACCAAGCTCGGAGGTGAGCCACTTCTGCTTCTCCGCGCTGCCGCAGATCCCGACGACCCGGCACCCGCGCAACTTGGCGATCTGCCCGACCAGAGCGCCCGTGGCACCGGCGGCCCCCGACACGACGACGGTATCCCCGGCCTTGGCCCGTCCAACCTCGAGCAGACCGAAGTAGGCGGTCAGGCCCGTGATCCCCAGAACGCTGAGGTAGTAGGAGAGCTTCCTGGTGGGAAGGAGCGGGTTCACCTCGCCGGACTCGACGACCGCCGACTCCTGCCAGCCGAGGTGGCCGGTGACGATGTCACCGACCGCGAAGTCCTCGCTGCGGCTCTCCGCCACCTGACCGATCGCGAAGGCGGGCATGGTGTCGCCCACCTGGATCGCGCTGCGGTAGGTGGCACCCTGGAACCAGGCGCGCTGAGCAGCGTCGATGGAGATCCACAGGACGCGGCACCGGACCTGGCCGTCCGCCAGGTCTGGCAGGGGCACGGTCTCCAGTTCGAAGTGCGACGTCTCCAAGTGTTCGGTGGGCATCGCAGACACGCGCCACCGTCTGTTGGGCTCTCTCACGAGATGGTCACCCCAGGAATGGCCGGGAGGAAGCGCCGCAGCCCGTCGTACTGCATGACATTGAGGGTGTCGAGGTACTCGTTGACCGCGACGATCTTGCCTTCGCTGCCCCGCACGATCAGCACGTACTCGTTGTCGTAGCCCTCGCCGGTCGCTCCCACGGTCGAACGCACCCGGATGCGGGCAATGCTCCTGCCACCTTCGGCGTCGAACTCTTCATGGATCTCGACGTCGGTGCCCGCCGACTTGTCGTAGGCGGCCAGCGAGATCTTGTTGAACGCGATGACGGCGTCCTTGCCCTGATGGGTCCCGCCGATACGGCCCAGCGACGTTGGCAGCGTCCAACTGATGTCGTCGGCGTACAACTGCTGCATTGCGTCGGCATCGCCCAACGCGCGCGCCAAGTCTCCGGCAAGCGTGCTCATATGTGTCGTTCTTTCCTGATAGCGGTTGGCTGATTCACGGACGGGTCCTGCCCTCTGCGGACAGGGGGTGGGCGTCTAGCCGGACAGGTGCTCGAGGAAGAACTCGCGCGCCGCACCAGACGAGAGATTGAAAGGTTCACCGGTGTACGCGTCGAAGTGACCGCCCGGGATCTCCACGAGACGCTTGGGCTCCGCCGCGGTGTCGTACGCCTCCGTGGCCCACTCGGACGGGGTCACGACGTTGTCGTCCTCAGCGATCACCATGAGCAGCGGGGTAGGAGCGACGAACTTGAGGAACTCCCCTGCTTCGTACCCCAGCTCAGTCGAGCGCAGCGTCACCTCGTTGCGCCACGCGGTCCCCTCGTAGGCGGAGAAGAACTTGTAGGCATCCGGCGTCGGCATGACTGCCGGCAACGTGGGGTCTGCGGTGACCACCGGAATCATCGTGGGCGCCTCTCCTCGCGCTCGCGCCAGGCGATCGGCAGCCTGCCCGTCCCACGCCATCTGCCAGTACTCCTTCGGCACGCCCGCCTCGAAGGTTCGACGCCCTGCGACCGCCGGCACCTGGCCACACACGGCCTTCACGCGGCGGTCGATCGCTGCGACCACAAAGGCGTTGCCGCCCGCATAGCTGGAACCCCACACCCCGATGCGCGCAGCGTCGACGTCGGACCGGCTCTGCGCGTACGTGATGGCGTGCTGGGTGTCGTGGATCTGGTCCCACGGGTCGATCTCCAGTCGCGGCTTGCCCGGCGCTGTGCCCGAAGCGCCGAACCCTCGGTGGTCGTAGACGACGCAGGCGATTCCCGCAGCACTGAATGCCTCAGCGTAGGGCTCCAGCCCCATTTCCTTGGTGCATGAAAATCCGTGGGTCATGACGATGCACGGCGCTTCGCCGGACACACCTTCGGGCTTGTAGAACCAGCCGCGCAGGATCACGCCTTCGGCGTCGAACTCGATGTCTTCGCGC
>NZ_JBMCZA010000236.1:23499-28313 GCF_048654705.1 Nocardioides sp. CPCC 206348 | reverse complement strand
GTGAAATATCTGGCCCGGTCCTCAGGGTGCGTGCCGCGCCGCGGCACGCACCCCGGGTCTTGGTGCAGGTTGGTGCGTGGACGGTGCCTGTCTCAGGCCGTCGCCACCCGCATGTCTTCGCTCGGGTCGCCGGCGACGTACGGCGAGCTCCGGTTGTCCTCGTACCAGCGCCGCTCCGCCTCTGAGCCGGGGGGCGGCGGCACCATGCCGTCAATCTGCCAGGTCTCGAACGGCGCGGCCTCGACGTGGAACTCCACCTCGTAGCCGCGGTCGGCGATGTACGGCTTGAGCGTCGCGTTGACGTTCTCGAAGTACCGCCGGAGGATCTCCTCGACAGTGATGCCCGCGAGGGCGGCGGCCCCCTCGTTCGTGCGGGCGATGTGGACGACCTCGATCTGGACGAACTTGTCGCGCGACTCGCCGCCGACGTAGAACGAGTCCGCCTTGATCTCGTGGAAGACCACGGAGGTGTAGAACTTCGGCAGCTCGAAGCCGAAGTTCTCCCGCGACCAGTCAGAGGAGTAGATGTTGGTGATCTTCGCGGCCATCTCGGCCTTCTCTTCGGAGGTGTAGGCGTTCTCCGGGACGAACAGCTGCCACAGCGGCATGAGTTGCTCCTTGTTTGTGTTGGACGGGTGAGTGCTGGGAGGCATGCTGCCCAGCACCGGCCCGACCGTTCGGCTGCGTGAGCTGGCCTCGCGGATCGCGCCGGACCTTCAGATCTCGACTCAATGAGTCACACGTCAAACGTGCTGTCGGTCACATCCAAAGTACGAGCGCGCGGCCTCGGCGTGTAGGTCGAACCTGCCGAACACCGGTACAGAATTGACAGGTGCCCAGCCCGAGGGCCCACGCCGGTGCGCCCGTCGTTGCTGGCCACGCCACTGTGATCGTGCGGGGGTTTCAGGCGCGCAGGAAGCGGACGCCGCCGACCGCGACGTCAGCCTCGAGACCGTGCACGTGGAAGGCGTCGATACCGTCACGCTCGCCCGCGATGAAGCGAAGCTCGCCGCCGTCGAGAGCAATCCGGTCACCCTCGGCTTCCGTTCCGAGGGCGGCCGCCCACGTGCTCGCCAGCTTCGTGGGCTCGCGGGCAGTCAGGGTCGCTCCGGTCACACGGCCCGGACCAATCTCGTCCGGCGTCGTCGCGATCCAGGACGGGCCGGCCCAGCGCCACGACCCCGGGTGCTCCATGCGATCGATCGCGACGATCGCGCCGGGCAGGTCGGCAGGGTGCAGATGGACGTCCGTGTCGCCGTCGCGGTCGAGCTCGTAGATGACGCGCAAGCGAAGCTGTTCGATGCGAGCCCGGGCAGCGGCGATGTCATCGACCTGGAACATCACCATGTAGCCGCCGTCGCCGCCGATCCGCTCGAGGTGCCGGCCGCCCGCCGTACCCTCTTCGCCGGGCGAGATGACCTCGACGAACGTGTCCCCGAGCGGCATGACGGCGTTCCGCAGGCCGAACTGTGCGACCTCCGGGTCGTGGAAGGGATCGCCGAGCGGCAGCGCCGCTCGCAACGCCGGCACGGCGGTGTCGAGGTCGCGGGCGACGAGGACGGCCTGACGGATGCGGAGCATGCTTGTGGATGTCATGTCCCCATCTTGGGAGCCATCTCTGCCGATCGGATCGTCAAAAATCGCCCGATGCAGGTACAGGGTCGCCAAACAGTGTTGTCAGGTCCGTCCGGCACGCCGGCGCGCAATGGCCGTGGAGAGGGTGACCGCAACGAGCAGCGCCGCGCCATTGAAGGTGGGCTCGACCCAGTCAGCAGCTCCGGACAGAACGAGGCCGTTGACGCTGACGGCAACGAAGAGGACGCCGAGCAGGGTTCCGAAAACGTTGAATGTTCCTGGACGGATTGCTGTCGCGCCGAGGAACGCCGCGGACAAGGCGGCAAGGGTGAATCCGGGCCCGACCTGCGGGTTGGCCGTTCCTGCACGGGCCAGCAGCAAGACGCCCGCAATACCGGCAAGCGCACCAGAGAGCACAAAGCTGGACAGGATCATCCTGGGCACGTTCAACCCCACCAGGCGCGCCGAAGCCGGGCTGGCGCCGACGGAGGCGAGGTAGCGGCCATACGGCGTGTGGCGCAGCAGGTAGTAGACGACGACGGCGATCACGGCCAGCGCGTAGACCGTCTTGGGGACGCCCAGCAGCCGTCCCGAGCCGAAGTTGGTCAGGCTTTCGGGGATGCCCACACTCAGGACCTGATTCTCGGTGTACAGGCTCACCAGGCCAGCGACCAAGGTCGAGGTGCCAAGAGTTGCGATCAGCGCATTGACACCGCGGTACGCCACCAGCCAGCCGTTGAACATGCCGACCACGGCACCGGCCAGTACGCCGAGAGCGACTGCAACGACTATCGGGAGATCGTGCGTCGCGGCCGCTGTACCGGCAACGATGGAAGAGAGCCCGAGCACTGCTCCGACGGACAGGTCGAACTGGCCGCAGGTGAGCGGCACGATCGAGGCAAGCGCGGCGACGGCGACGACCGACTCGCTACCGAGGATGTTGCGGATGTTCGCCAGGGACGGGAACGTCTCGGCGGTCGATCCATACGTCGAGAAGAACAGGCAGAGGAGCGCCAGCATCGCGGCCAGTGCGTACCTCTCGAGGAACGCCAGCAGCTCCGGGCGCCGCCGCGGCGCCGCCGCCGTACTCGCTTCGCTGTCGATAGAGCGGTCGGTTGTCGTGGTCATGTGTTGGTCTCCTTGTACAGGTACGACAGTTCGGTCAACCGGCGCGGGTCGAGGTCGGCACCGCGGACCTCCGCAGCGACGCGGCCCTCACGAAGGACCACCGCTCGATCGGCCATGTGGGCCAGCTCCTCGAAGTCCGAGGTGACCAGCAGAACGGCGGTCCCCGCAGCGGCGGCTCGCCTGACGTGCTCGTAGATGTCGGCCCGAGCCTGGACGTCGACGCCCTGCGTCGGCTCGTCCAGCAGGAGCACGACAGGGTCGCGCCGTAGCCACCGGGCCATGACGACCTTCTGCTGGTTTCCGCCGGACAGGGTCCCAGCGATCGGCAGATCACTTGCCGGCCGAACCCCGAAGGCCTCGACCAACTGCCGGGCGTCGGCGCGTTCCCGCCGGTGCTGGAGCCTTGCGCGTGACCAATAGCCGGACACGACTGAGGCGGAGACGTTCTCGCGCACGGACAGCGAGGCGAAGAGGCCCTCCGTGCCGCGGTCCTCCGGAACCAGCGCGATCCCAGCCTTCATGGCCCGCGCCGGGCGCGAGGGCCGGTAGGGCTCACCGGCCAGGCGGATCTCGCCAGCGGTCACGGGCAGATCTCCGAAGATGGCACGCAACAAGGCGGTACGGCCCGAACCGAGCAGTCCCGCGATGCCGAGGATCTCACCTCGATACAGATCCAGGTCGACGCCGCGCAACGGGCCCGCGACGAGTCCACGCACCGACATCACGACGTCCTGACCGACTGCCGCGTGCCGCTCGGGGAACACCTGCTCCAGCTCGCGCCCGGCAATGAGCTCGACGAGCGCATTCTCGGTCAGGTCAGCGGTGTCCCGGGTCGTCACCTGGGCACCGTCGCGCAGCACGGCGACGCGATCAGCGAGCTCGAGTACCTCGGAGAGGCGGTGGCTCACGTACATGATGGTCTGACCGGCGGCCGCATACTTCCGCAGGGCCGCGAGCAGGATGTCGACCTCCCAGGCCGGGAGCGAAGCCGTGGGCTCGTCGAGGACCAGAACCCCGTCGTGGGCCCCTTCCTGGTCCTGCAGAGCGCGTGCGATGGCCAGCATCGTGCGGTCGGCCGGGCGCAAGGCAGCGACCGGAGTGTCCGGCGACACCTGCAACGAGAACCGCTCAAGGACCTCGGCGGTACGTCGCCGGGTCGCCGACCAGTTGATCCGGCCACCGAGGCCGCGCACGAAGCCACGGCCGATGGCCAGGTTCTCCGCAACGGTGAGCGCGGTGAAGACGGCGGGATCCTGGTGGACGAAGTGCAGTCCGGCGGAGCGCGCCACCGTCGGTGACCATTCATCGGCCGACGCGGAAACACCCTGGACCTCGATTCGCCCCCCGGGATCCGCGTGGTAGACGCCGGCGAGGAGCTTGATCAAGGTCGACTTCCCCGAGCCGTTGCCGCCCAGCAGGGCGTGGACCTCCCCGCGTCGCACCTCGAGGTGGGCGTCCTGCAGGACCGTGGTGCCCGCGAACGTCTTGCTGAGTGCGGTGGTGCGCAGGACGACGTCCTGCGCACCACCGCGGCCCTCGGTCAAGAGCCACTCCAGATCTTCTTGTAGTGGGCCCGGTAATCCACCTTGGGGTTGCCATCGGCGTCGATGTTGCCGTCGTAGTACGTCGTCTGCTCGGGCAAGGGTCCGTCGCCGTCGAGCGTCTGGAACCCAATGCCTGCGTCGACCTGCGGCTGCCCCTGGAGCAACCGGTTCACACCATCGATCGAAGCCCAACCCAGCCAGCCTGACGGAGAGCCAATGATGGAGTCCTGGCCCTTGTTGTCCCGCACGAAGCCGATGTTGGGGCTCAGGCCTTCACCACCGGGCACCAGCAGGTCGTCGTTCCGGCCCGACGCGACCACGGCCTGCGAGATGCCCAGGACGAGTGCGGTGTCGTGGATGCCGTACAACACGTCGGCCTGGGGATAGCGGGTCAGCGCTGCCTCGGCCTTGGCCTGCAGCTTGCCACCGATCAGGTCACTGAAGGTGACCGGCACCTCGGCGAGGATCGTGCAGCCGGAGCAGTCCTTGATTCGCTCTTCGAAACCCGTGCTGAGGTGCTGTGCGATGAGGGCGTCGGTCTGGACGAACTCGATGATCTGAGCTTCA
>NZ_JBMCZA010000236.1:21901-23411 GCF_048654705.1 Nocardioides sp. CPCC 206348 | reverse complement strand
TAGGTGAGCTGGGCGTCGAAGAGTGGCTCACCTCCGACAAACGGGTCGTCGCAATCCATGGAGAAGATGCCGTAGATCTTGACGTCCGCCTCCCGGGCCTCCTGGAGCGCGCTCTTGACGGCGACGCAGTCGACGGCGTCAAGAATGATCGCGTCGGCCTTGTCGGCGACGGCGGAGCGGATTCCTTCCGCGAAGACGTCCGGGCTTCCCTTGCCGTCGAACACGGTCATGTCCCAACCGATGCTCTCGCCCGCCTCCTTCGCTCCAGCGGCAGGTTGCGAACAGCCCTCCGCCGCTTGGGTGCAGGAGATGACCCAGACGTTCTGGTCAGCCTGCGGCTTCGGCGCGCTCGCCGGCAATGCACGGTCGGTGCCCTCACGATTCTTGGCGACCGCTGCCTTCGCTTCTGCAACCACCTCAGGAGTCGTGGTACCGCCGCCCCCGCCTGCTGATTCCCCGCAGGCTGCTGCAAAGGACATCAACGCCCCCAGCGCCAGTAGCGCGACCGCGCGCTGTCCCCGTCTGGGCGACCGCGACCCCGGATCAACTGCGGCGTCGGCCTGGACGACATGTGTTCGCTTGCTCATTGTTCTCCTCTTGCTTCTGGATCTCGATGTGGCTGCGTGGACACGCTCAGCCGTGGAGCAGCTCGTTCTGAACGAACTCGTGGTGTCCCGAGAAGTCGGTGGTGTCAGGGGAAAGTCGCGTTTCGGTTCGATGTGCGAGGCGACCACTGGGTGTGTCCCCGGTCACACCAACGTACGAACGCGCGGCATCCCCGAGGTAGGTCGAACCCGCCGGACATCGGGACAGAATTGACACGAGCCCGGCCGCGGCAGAAGTTAGGAGCGGGCTGCTTCGCGCTGCAGCCGGCGCATCCCGTCGAGCCACCGGTCGTAGTCAGATCCCTTGCGCCGGTAGTACGTGAGCACCTCGGGGTGCGGGAGGACCAGGAAGCTCTCATCCTCGATGGCTGCCAACGTGAGCGCAGCGACATCCTCGGGTTCCAGAACAGTTCCGGCTCTTGCCACGACGCTCGCCCCGAGCTGCGACGCCTCGTCGTCTGACGCAAGTGCGCCGTTGTGGATGTTGGTATTGACCCCCATGGGGCAGATGCAGCTCACCCGGATTCCTTGGTCTCCGTAGGTGACCGACAGCCACTCGCTGAAGCCGACGGCCGCGTGCTTGGTGACCGAGTAGGGCGCCGCCCCAATCTGTGTCAGCAGCCCAGCGGCCGAGGCTGTCGAGACGAAGTATCCCGAGCCGCGCTCGATCCAGCCCGGCAACAGCAGGCGGGCTGCACGCACGTGCGACAGGAGGTTGATGTCGAGGGTGCGCTGCCACTCCTCATCGCTGTCACCGATGCCAGGTTCCCCGGAGATACCGGCGTTGGCGAAGAAGAGATCCACCGGCCCGTACGCGCTCTCGGCGGCGGCGATGATCTCCTCCAGCACCTCGACCAGGGACACATCCCCGGGCACGGCGGTTCCGCCCACCGCGGTGGCGACCT
>NZ_JBMCZA010000236.1:0-21891 GCF_048654705.1 Nocardioides sp. CPCC 206348 | reverse complement strand
GCTGTCTGGCCCATCGCGATGTACAGGTCGGGCAGCGCCCCCGTGGTCCGCGGGTCGATCCAGGTCTCGGCGCCGCCACCGGCCCGCTTGTCCGTGACCGTCTGCGCATCGCCGAACGCAGGGTTCTGCCCGACCGGGTCGTCCGACCAGCCGTTGAAGAACCGGCTCACTGTCTCGACACCGGCCGAGATGTAGGCGTGGCCCTCGCCTGCCTTGATCGCGTGGAAGGCCATCCGCGTGGTCTGCAGGCTGCTCGAGCAGTACCGGTTCACAGTGACGCCGGGCAGGTGGTCCATTCCGCTCAGTACGGCGACCGCACGGCCCAGGTTGTTGCCCGACTCCCCCGCCGGCTGACCCACGCCCAGGATCAGGTCGACCACATCGGCCGGGTCGAGCTCAGGCACCTTGGACAGCGCGGCCCGGACCATCTGGACGGTGAGGTCGTCAGGACGCATGTCCTTCAACGAGCCCTTGACGGCCCGCCCGATCGGGGATCGGGCGGTGGAGACGATGACTGCTTCGGGCATGGGTGACGGCCTTCCTGGATGAATGAGCAACGTGCTTGTCGTGCTGTAGTGCGGGTCTCGCGGTTCTCGGTATCGGCCCTCAGACCGGGTCGGCGACGTGGATCATGCGCTTGCCGACATTGGTGCCGTTGAGCACGCCGATGAGTCCTTCGGGCGCCTTCTCCAGGCCCTCGAGGATGTCTTCGGCGACGGTCAGGGAGCCCTCGTCGATCCAGCCCTGTAGTGCATGCAGCGCCTCGTCGAACCGATCGGCGTAGTCGGTGTACAGGAAGCCGCGCATCGTGATGCTCCTTCCGATGAGGACACCGGGGACACCACGTGCGCCGCGGGCGGGTGTGTTCGTGTCGTACTGCGAGACAACTCCGCAACACACGACGCGCCCCCGGTGAGCCATCCTGCCGAGGGCCGTGTCGAGCGTCGTACCGCCGACGTTGTCGAAGAACACGTCGATCCCGTCGGGACATGCCTCCTTCAAGGTCTGGCGAAAGTCTTCGTCGCGGTAGTTGACCGCTGCGTCGAACCCGAGCTCGGATGTGAGCCACTTCTGCTTCTCGGAGCTCCCGCAGATGCCGACGACACGACACCCGCCGAGCTTGGCGATCTGGCCGACGAGGCTGCCCGTCGCTCCAGCGGCTCCGGAGACGACGACGGTCTCCCCGGGTTTGGCCTCTCCAACGCCGAGCAGACCGAAGTAGGCCGTGAAGCCCGTGATGCCCAGCACGCTCAGGTAGCGCGACAGTGGCGCTGAGACCGTGAGTCGCGTCAGCTCATCAGCGTCGACGACGCCGTAGTCCTGCCAGCCCAGGTGACCGGTGACGATGTCGCCGGGTGTGAAGTCGTCGGAACGGCTCTCGACCACCTGCCCGATGCAGAACGCGGGCATCGTGTCACCGACGTGGAGGGCGGCGCGGTACGAGACACCCTGGAACCACGCCCGCTGTGCCGCGTCGATGGAGATCCACAGCACCCGGCAGCCGACCTGCCCGTCGGACACCTCGGGCCGATCCACCGTCACCAGCTCGAAATGGGAGCTGTCGAGCTGCTCGTCCGGCATGGCGGCGACACGCCACCTGCGATCAGTCACGGTCACCGGACCTCGACCCCGTCGATCGCGGGGAGGAAACGTCGCAGACCGTCGTAGTGCATGGTCTTGAGGGTGTCGAGGTACTCGTTGACCTCAACGATCTTGCCGTCGACACCCCGCACAATGAGCACGTACTCGTTGTCGTAGCCTTCGCCAGTCGCTCTCACGGTCGATCGCACGCGGATGCGCGCGATACTCCTGCCGCCGTCCCCTTCGAACTCCTCGTGGATCGCGACGTCGGTGCCGGCCTTCTTGTCGTAGGCAGCCAGCGCAATCTTGTTGAACGCGATGACCGCTTCCTTGCCTTCGTGCGTGCCGCCGATGCGGCCCAGCGTGGAAGGCAGGGTCCAGCTGATGTCGTCGGCGTACAGCTCCTGCATCGCGTCGACATCGCCCAGGGCGCGTGCCAGATCTCCTGCAAGGGTGCTCATGGGATGAGTTCGCTGACTTCACTGGCCAGGTGTTCGAGGAAGAAGTCACGTGCCGCGCTGGACGAGACGTCGAAACCTCTACCGGTGTACGCGTCGAAATGGCCGCCGGGGATGTAGACGAGGTTCTTGGGCTCCGCAGCGGTGTCATAGGCCTCCTTGGCCCACTCGCCGGGCGTCACGATGTTGTCGCCCTCGGCGATCACCATGAGCAGCGGCGTGGGAGCGACGAACTTGAGGAACTCGCCGGCCTCGTAGCCCAGCTCGGTCGAGCGCAGCGTGACCTCGTTGCGCCACGCCGTCCCCTCGTACGCCGAGAAGAACGCGTAGGCATCGGGTGTCGGCATGACGGCCGGCTGCGTCGGGTCCGCGGTGACCACGGGGATCATCGTCGGTGCCTCGCCACGCGCTCGCGCCAGGCGATCGGCAGCCTGCCCGTCCCACGCCATCTGCCAGTACTCCTTCGGCACGCCCGCCTCGAAGGTGCGCCGCCCTGCGACCGCCGGCACCTGGCCACAAACGGCCTTCACGCGCCGGTCGATCGCCGCGACCACGAACGCGTTACCACCCGCGTAGCTGGAACCCCACACCCCGATCCGCGAGGCATCGACATCGGGCCGGCCCTGCGCGTAGGTGATGGCGTGCTGGTTGTCGTGGATCTGGTCCCACGGATCGATCTCTTGCCGCGGCTTGCCTGGAGCAGTGTCCGAGGCGCCGAACCCTCGGTGGTCGTAGACCACGCAAGCAAACCCCGCAGCGCTGAACGTCTCGGCGTAGGGCTCCAGGCCCATCTCCTTGGTGCAGGAGAAGCCGTGCGTCAGGATGATGCAGGGCGCCGGCCCGGACACACCCTCCGCGGGGTAGAACCAGCCGCGCAGGGTCGCGCCTTCAGCGTCGAACTCGATGTCTTCGCGCATCGGTTTCTCCTTGTCAGTCAACGTCATCTAGATGGTGGAACGGGGTGCGTGCCGCACCGCGGCACGCACCCCGGATCAGGGTGCGGCCCGTCAGGCCGTCGCGTACTGCCCGTAGGGCGAGCTCCGGTTTTCCTTGTACCAACGCCGCTCGTCTTCGGAGTTGGGCTCCGGCGGGACCATGGCGTCGATCTGCCAGGTTTCGAACGGCGCGGTTTCGACGTGGAACTCCACCTCGTACCCGCGGTCGGCCGTGTAAGGCTTGAGCAACTCGTTGACGTTCTCGAAGTACCGCCGGAGGATCTCTTCGACAGTGATGCCCGCAAGCTCCGCGGCCCCCTCGTTCGTACGGGCGATGTGGACGACCTCGATCTGGACGAAGTTGTCACGCGACTCGCCGCCGACAAAGAACGAGTCCGCCTTGACCTCGTGGAAGACGACCGAGGTATAGAACTTCGGCAACTCGAAGCCGAAATTCTCCCGCGACCAGTCGGACGAGTAGATGTTGGTGATCTTGTCGGCAATCTCCGCCTTCTCTTCAGGCGTGTAGGCGTTCTCCGGGACTAGCAGCTGCCACAACGGCATGAGGTGCTCCTTCTTCTTGTGGATGGCCGGGTGAGTGCGGAACGGGCTACCGCCAGCACGTGCCCGAAACGCTCGCTGCTTGTGCATGCCTCGCGTTTCGTGCGGACCCTCAGTTATGGACCTGTCAGCCGCACGAGTAGGACGTGTTGCCGGTCACATCCAAACTACGACCGGACGGCGCCAGCGGCGTAGGTCGAACTTGCCGAACATCGGTACGGAATTGACACGCATGCGGTCACCGGTACGACCTCACTCCGACACCAACGCGGATCGCGAACCCTGGCCCGCCACCCAGTCGTCGTAGAAGTCGGGCATCACAGATGCCCGCCCTTGGAAGTCGGGCTTCCGCTTCTCCAGGAAGGCAGCCACTCCTTCCTTTCCATCGCCGATGCTGGTCCAGAACATGCCGAGCGAGTCGATCCGGTGAGCATCGCTCGGGTGCGCCAGGCTGCCGTTGCGCCGCACCATCTGGCGAGTGATGGCTACGGCAACGGGAGACCGGTCTCGGGTCCACGAGTCTGCGACTCTGAGTGCTTGGGTCAGCAGGTCATCGTCGGGGTGCACCTCGTCGACCAGTCCGACCGTCAGAGCTGCATCGGCGTCGAGAATGTCGGCGCTCAGGACCAGGTCGATAGCCGCAGAAGGGCCGACCAGCCGGGGCAGGTACCACGTCGAACAGGCCTCTGGAACGATGCCGATTCGGCCGAAGACCAACCCGATACGCGCCGAGGCCGACATCAGGCGACGGTCCATCGCCAGCGTCATCGTGGCGCCGATGCCCACGGCGGCACCGTTGATGGCAGCGATCACCGGTTTACGGCAGTCGTGGATGGCCAATGTGACCCGTCCACCGGTGTCGCGGACGGCGGCGATTGCAGCATCGTCGAGGTCGGCCATGTCGCCCAGACCGGGAGTGCGCGTCTCGTCGAGCCCGAAAACGTTGCCCTCACGACTGAGGTCCATACCAGCGCAGAATGCGCGCTCCGCCCCGGTCACGATGACGGCGCGGACAGCATCGTCCTCATTGACGGCACGAAAGGAATGCTCGAGCTCCTCGGCCATCGCGACGGTGAACGCGTTGAGTTGCTCCGGTCGGTTCAGCGTGATCGTCAAGATGCCATCGCTGACATCGTGCCGGATCGTCTGGAAATCCATGGTTCATTCCTCCTGGGATGCGGTGTGGCAGGTGCGGAGCGGGCGCCGCCCTGAACCGTGACGACTTGGCGTCGCCACTCGTGCGCGTACGGTTCAGGCGCGCAGGAACTGGACGCCGCCGCTGGTTACATCCGCCTCGAGCCCTTCGACGTGGAACGCGGCGATGCCGTCGCGCTCACCCGCGACGAACAGGAGCTCGCCGCCGTCCAGAGCGAGCCGGTCGCCGTCGGCTGTCGTGCCGAGGGCCGCTGCCCAGGTGTTCGCGAGCTGAGTCGGCTCCAGTGCAGTCAAGGTCGCACCGGTCACACGCCCCGGACCGAGCGCGGGCGGTGTCTTCTGGATCCACTCGGGTCCGGCCCATCGCCAGGACTCCGGCACAACCATGTGGTCGAGCGTGATGATGGCACCCGGCACGTCTTGGGGGTGGATGTGGATGTCGATGTCGCCCTCTTCGTCGTTGTCGAAGATGACCCGGAGGCCGAGATCCTTGATGCGGGCGCGAGCTGCGGCGATGTCATCCACCTGGAACATGGCCATGTAGCCGCCATCGCCGCCGAGCCGGTCGAGGTGGCGGCCGCCTGCCGTACCCTCCTCGATGGGCGAGATGACCTCCACAAAGGTGTCGCCGAGCGGCAGGACGGCGTTGCACAGACCGAACTGGGCCACGTCCGGGTCGTAGAACGGCTCCCCGAGCGGGAGCTTGACTCGAAGATCCGCGACGGCGGTGTCGAGGTCACGGGCCACGATGGTGACCTGGCGAATACGGAGCATGCGAGCTGCTGTCATGCCTGCCACTCTAGGAACCGTTCCGTCCCCTCGAGTCGTCAAAAATCGCCTAACTTAGGTACAGCATCGCCAAGAGTGAGGTCACGTCCGACCGGCACGGCGGCGCGAGATTGCGGTCGACAGAGTCACGGCGACGAGCAGCGCTGCGCCGTTGAAGGTGGGTTCAACCCAGTCAGCTGCGCCCGCCAGGACCAAGCCGTTGACGCTGACGGCCACGAAGAGTACGCCGATCAGCGTGCCGAGGACATTGAAGGTTCCCGGCCGGATTGCTGTTGCCCCCAGGAACGCAGCAGACAAGGCAGCGAGGGTGTAACCGGGACCGACTGTCGGGTTGGCCGTCCCGGCGCGGGCCAGCAGGACCACGCCCGCGACGCCGGCCAGCGCACCGGAGAGCACGAAGCTGGAGAGCACCATCCGCGGGACGTCCAGGCCGACCAGGCGCGCCGATGTGGGGCTCGCTCCAACCGAGGCGAGGTACCGTCCGTACGGCGTGTGGCGGAGGAGGTAGTAGAGCACGATGGCGACGAGGGCGAGCGCGAAGACCGGGCGGGGCACCCCCAGCAGCACCCCCGAGCCCAGGTTGGTGAGGCTCTCGGGGATACCAACGCTGAGGACCTGGTTCTCCGTGTAGAGGCTCACCAGTCCAGCCACCAGGGTCGACGTCCCCAAGGTTGCGATGATCGCGTTCACGCCGCGGTAGGCCACCAGCCAACCGTTGAGGATACCGACGACAGCGCCGGCGATGATGCCGAGGAAGATCGCCACGACCACCGGCAGGTCGTGCGTTGCCACGGCGCTGCCGGTGACGATGGATGCCAGGCCGAGCACCGCACCGACCGACACGTCGAACTGTCCGCACGTGAGTGGCACGATCGACGCGAGGGCCGCGATCGCGACGACCGACTCGTTCCCCAAGATGTTGCGGATGTTCGCCAGCGACGGGAAAGTCTCGGCAGTCGAGCCGTACATCGAGAAGAACAGGCACAGCAGCGCCAGCAGCACCGCCAACGCGTAGCTCTCGAGGAACGCCAGCAACTCCGGGCGCCGACGTGAGGTCACCCCCGTACTGGTGGCGCTCTTGATCGTGCCATTGGCCGTGGTGGTCATCGGTTGGTCTCCTTGAGCAGGTACGACAATTCGGTCAGATGATGGGGTTCCAGATCGACGCCGCTGACCTCAGCAGCGACACGGCCCTCGCGTAGCACCAAGGCTCGATCGGCCACTTGAGCGAGTTCTTCGAAGTCGGAGGTCACGAGGAGAACGGCGCTGCCGGCTGCGACCGCCCGCCGGACGTGCTCGTAGATCTCGGCACGAGCCTGGACGTCGACACCCTGCGTGGGCTCGTCGAGCAGCAGCACGGCTGGGGCTCGCCGCAACCAGCGCGCCATCACTGTCTTTTGCTGGTTACCACCCGACAAGGTGCCAGCGACGGCCTTGTCGGTGGCCGGTCGCACGTTGTAGATGCCGACCAGGCGCTCGGCATCGGAATGCTCCCTGCGGTGCTGGAGCCGACCGCGCGACCAGTAGCGTGGGACAACTGCCGCCGACAGGTTCTCGCGTATCGAACTCGAGGCGAACAGGCCCTCCGCGGCACGGTCCTCCGGCACCATCGCGACCCCGGCCTTCATGGCCGCCGCCGGACGGGATGCCTGGTAGGACCTGCCATTCAGTACGACCTCGCCCGACGTGACGGGCAGGTCGCCGAAGAGCGACCGCAGCAACGAACTACGGCCCGACCCCAGCAGCCCGGCGATGCCGAGGATCTCTCCGCGGTGCAGGTCGAAATCGACTCCCCGGAGCGGACCGGCGACCAGATCACGCACCGACAGCACGACCTCCTCGCCCACCGTCCCAGATCGCTCGGGATAAACCCGCTCGATCCCGCGGCCGACGATGAGCTCAACCAACTGTTCCTCGGTCAGGTCGTCCACCTCGCGAGTCGCCACCTGCTCACCGTCGCGCAGGACGGTCACCCGGTCAGCGAGTTCCAGGACCTCGGAAAGTCGGTGACTGACGTACACGATCGTCTGGCCCGCCGCCGCGTACTTGCGCAGTGCGGCGAGCAGGATGTCGACCTCCCCGACGGGGAGGGATGCAGTGGGTTCGTCGAGGACCAGCACCCCGTCGTGGGCGCCTTCCTGATCCTGGAGCGCTCTGGCGATGGCCAGCATGGTGCGGTCGGCCGGTCGCAGCGCGGCCACCGGGGCGTCTGGCGAGACGTGCAATGAGTAGCGTTCCAAGACCTCAGCCGTGCGCCTCCTGGTCGCCTTCCAGTCGATCCGCCCCCCGACCGCGCGCACGAAGCCGCGGCCGATCGCCAGGTTCTCCGCGACAGTCAGTGCTCCGAACACCGCGGGATCCTGGTGGACGAAGTGGAGCCCAGCAGACCGGGCCGTCGAGGGTGACCACTCGTCCGCAGAGGCAGCGACACCCTGCACCTCGATCCGGCCACCGTGATCAGCGTGGTAGACGCCGGCAAGGAGCTTGATCAACGTGGACTTCCCCGACCCGTTGCCGCCGAGGAGGGCATGAACCTCACCGCGACGGACCTCCAAGCGCGCGTCACGCAGGACCGTCGTCCCCGCGAAGGTCTTGCTCAGACCGGTGGTGCGCAGGACGGTGTCCTGCGCACCACCCGGGAGGTCGGTCACGAAACGCCCCAGATCTTCTTGTAGTGCGCCACGTAGTCGCGCTTCGGGTTGCCGTCCGCGTCGATGTTGCCGTCGTAGTACGTCGTCACCTTCGGCAGCGGCCCGTCGGCGTCCAGCGTCTGCAGGCCGATGCCCGAGTCGACCTGCGGCTCTCCCTGCAACATCCGGTTGATGCCGTCAACCGCGGCCCAGCCCACCCAGATCGCCGGGGACCCGGCGATGGAGTCCTGGCCCTTGTTGTCCTTCACGAAGCCGATGTTGGGGCTCAGGCCCTCGTTGCCCGGAACCAGCAGGTCGTCGTTGCGACCTGAGGCGACCACGGCTTGCGAGACCCCAAGGATCAGTGCGGTGTCATGAAGGCCGAACACGACGTTGGCGTCAGGGGCTCGGGTCAGGGCGGCCTCGGCCTTGGTCTGGAGCTTTCCGGTGACGAAGTCGCTCTGGGTGAAGGGCACCTCCGCGACGATCTCGCAGCCACCGCAGTCCTTGATCCGGTCCACGAAACCCTTGCCCAGGTGCTGGGTGATGAGAGCGTCATCCTCAGTGAACTGGATGATCTTGGCCTTTCCGTCGGTCTTGGCAATGACGTAGTCAGCGACGCTACGGATGTAGGGACCCTCGGTGTACTCGCGGAAAGTCATGCCGTCCTGGTAGAGGAGTTGGGCGTCGTACAGCGGCTCGCCGCCTCCGGCCAGCGGGTCGTCGCAGTCCATGGAGAAGATGCCGTAGATCTTCACGTCCGCGGCGCGGGCCTCCTCGAGTGCGCCCTTGGCCGCGACGCAGTCGAGACCATCGAGGACGACCGCATCGGCCTTGTCGGCGATCGCGGACCGGATCCCGTCAGCAAAGGTGTCCGGGCTCGCCTTGCCGTCGAAGACCGTCACCTCCCAACCGACGGTCTCACCGGCTTCCTTGATCCCGGCTGCGGGCCTCGAACAACCCTCCGCCACCTGGGTGCATGAGATGACCCAGACGTTCTGGCCAGCCTCGGGCTTGGGGGCGCTGTCCGGCAGTGCGCGATCGGTCCCTTCGCGGTTCTTGGCCACGGCCGCCTTCGCCTCATCGATCACCTCGGTTGAGGTGGTGCCTCCTCCCCCGCCGTCATCGGAACTCGAACAGGCCGCGACGAAGGGCAGCATCAGCCCGACGGCCAGCAGCAGGGCCGAAGGTCCTCCCTTGATCGACGGTGACGTTCGGTGCTTGGCGGCGGACGTGACGATGTGCGTTGTGGTGGTCATTGGTTCCTCGTGTTCCTAGGTTTCGATGTGCTGTGGGGCGGTTCTTGCCGTGCCGCTTCACTGAGCGGCTGACCCGACCTTTTCCGCCGTCTTGCCGGTCTCGCGATATTGAAGAACGCTGGCGGCCGAGAACTGGAGGGACCAGAGGTTGCCGTGGTGGGGGTACTTCGCGACCATGGTGTTCACCAAGTCCTCCATGTCCTTGGCGACCTCATAGGCAGCGGCAAAGTCGCGGATGTACGAGCGCGTCTGGGCGATCATGGTCTCGACCGCGTAGTCATCGCCGTCGGGCCTGCGGTGCCCAGCCACGATCATGCGGGGATTCAGGCTCTCCACCAGGTCGATCGTCTCCAGCCAGTCGGACCATTCCTCGGGCGTCGAGAGGCCCAGCATCGGATGGATCTCGTTGTAGACCGAGTCGCCGGCAATCACGACGTCGATCTCGGGTACGTGAACGATCGAGGTGGGATGGATGTCGGCCTGCTTGACCTCAATGATGTTGACCGGCGATCCGTCCACGAACAGGGTGCGTTCGTCGATCGGCTCCGGAAGCGGCCCTGGTGTCACGCAGGCGTCGCCGAACAGCATCCGCCACTGCTCCTTGTGCAGCTCCATCTCTTCCTTCATGGCATCAACCACGTGGGGCATCGCCACGCACCGCGCACTGGGGAACCTCTCCAGGAGAGGTCCGAGTCCCGAGTAGTGGTCCGCGTGCGCGTGGGTGATGTAGATCGTCGTCAACGTCTTGCCGGTGCGCTCGATCAGGTCCCCGAGCTCTCGGACGTCATCCTTGAGGTAGAGCGCGTCGATCAGGATCGCCTCGGTCGGACCGCTGACGATCGTCGCGCTGGTCGGCGAGAACTTTCCGCTGAACATGTCTGGCCAGTCCGCAGGAATGTCTGGCCACCGCCCAACAAAGGACGTGGCGCGGATGGGCGGCGCGGCCACTGGCGATCGCTTGTCAAGGTCCACGAGGTAGCTCCTGTTCGGTGTCAGCATCACGAACCAACGTGCTGCGGGTCACACCCAACGTAAGGAAATGCGACGTGCGTCACGTAGGTCGAACTTGCCGAGCCCCGGTACAGAATTGACACGACTCCGGCCAGCAGGCGGTGCGGCCGGCGGCGTACCAAACCCGCGGTGGCCACCCTGGTGACACCTGGGCCAGGTCCTCGGCGGCGCGGTCCGATCGCCGGGAATCAAGAGACTCGGACCAGCGGTCCTCTGTCAGGTCCGACGGCCCGAGCCGCCACGACGGTCACGGTCCGAGCCGGGATGAGGAATCCGACAGCAGCGCCGAGGAATGCGGCGATTGCAGCAAGCCAGCTCATCGCATGAAACGCCGCTTCAGACGGGTACGTGCCGTTGCCGACCGCTCCGGCCGTCAGCAACGCGGCGATCGTCGCCGAACACGTGGATGTACCGATCGAGCGGACCACCGTGTTGAGCCCATTCGCCGCCGCCGTCCCACCAACGGGAACCGACTGCATGATGAGCACAGGCATCGCCGCAAAGCTCATCGCGATCCCGACCGAGACGATCGAGATGCCGACTACGAGCTCGACGAGGGAGCCGTCGAGCAGCACGCGGACGACGTATCCAAGACCCGTGATGGACAGGCCCCCGATCAGAGTGATGCGTGCTCCGAACCGTCGGGTGATGAACGCGGACACCGGGGCCATCAGGACCATCAACACACCGCCGGGCAACATCACCAGCCCCGCCTCGGTCACCCCAAGGCCGAACCCGACTCCCGTCTCGACCGGGATCTGCAACTGCTGGGTGGCAACGAACATGTAGTTGAACATGACGAAGCCGGCCAGGAGCGATGCGATGTTGGTGAGCAGCACGGGGCGACGTGCCGAGGTGCGCAGATCCACGAGCGGTTCGCCGGTGCGCAGTTCCCACGGGGCCCAGACGGCGAAGGACAGCGTTGCCACCGTGAAGGAAAGCAAGGTCCACGGTGATGTCCATCCCCAAGTTCCGCTCTTGGAGATGCCAAGCAACAGGGCCGTCAAGGCAATGGAGATCAGGACCGCTCCCAGCCAGTCGAAGCGCCCAGGCGTGCTCACACCTGACTCGGGCACCACCAGGAGGACCAGGGCAAGCATGCCCACGGACATCACGACGCTGGCCCAGAACACCGCGTGCCATCCGAAGGGCTCATAGATCAGGCCCGAGAGCGGCAACCCCACAGCGCCGCCGATTGCAAGAGTCGCACTCATCAGTGCGACCGCACCGCCGATCTTGCCCGGAGGCAATTCATCGCGCATCGTCGAGATGCCGATCGGTATGAGGGCCGGAGCGAACCCCTGCAGAAGTCGGGCGACTATGAGGAGCGCGAAGGAGTCACTGGTAGCACCGAGCAGCGAGCCGCAGAGCAGAGCGACCAGCGAGACCACGATCATCCGACGCTTGCCATGCATGTCGGCAAGCCGCGACATGATGGGCGTTGTGACGGCGCTCGTGAGAAGCGTGACGGTCACCAGCCAGGAAGCGTTGTCAGGGCTGGTGTCCAGTAGCCCGGGGAAGTCCGGCAACAGCGGGACGACCACCGTTTGCATCAGCGACACTGCCGTGCCGCAGAGGGCCAGCACCAAGACGACCGCCCCCGCACCCGAGCGACGCGGGCCCTCAGGCTTCACAGCGGTCGTCGTGGCGGTCACGCAATGCCAGCGCGCTGGAGGGCTCTCTCAACCATCGCGTCGATCAGCTCGACCGTCGGGGCTCCATCCTCGGCTTCGTTGGCAGGTTCATCCAACGCGCGCCGGCGTACTCCTTCGGCGATGATCGCGATCTTCCACATGCCCAGCACTTCCCAGAAGGTCAGCGCACCCAGCGCGCGGCCGGACTCGGCAGCGTAGGTCTCGGCGATCTCCTGCCTGGTCGCGAATCCGGCCAACTTGGAGGCCTCGAACAGGCCGCTGGGCGGATCGGACGGCTCCGGCCAGTACGCCAGCGTGGAGCCCAGGTCGGCAAAGGGATCACCCAGGGTCGACAGCTCCCAGTCGAGCGTGGCACGTACGCCAGCGGTGACCGGGTCAAGGATGACGTTGCGGATGTGTAGGTCGCCATGGACCACGGCGAGCGACGTGTCGGCTGGAACGTTGCCCTGCAGCCAGGCGGTGAGCCGGTCCAGTGTTGGAAGATCCCGAGTGCGGCTGGCGTCCCACTGTCGGCTCCACCGCTTCAGCTGCCGCTGTGCGTACGGTGAGTGGCTCGCTAGGTCACCCAGGCCTACCGCGTCGAGGTCGACAGCATGCAACCGCGCCAGGACGCGAGCCAGTTCGAGTCCGATCTCGTGCCGCTGCTCGTGGGTCAACGCCTCAGCGGCCGTCATTCGATCGACCACCAGTCCGTCGACGTACTCCACCACCAGCACGGGCGCGTCGCAGATCGCGGGGTCCTCGACTAGAGCGACCACTCCGGGTGTCGGCACCGGCGTCCCAGCCAATGCGGAAAGGATCTTGTGCTCACGTGTGACGTCGTGGGCCGATGCCAGCAGGTTGCCCAGTGGCGGCCGGCGGGCTACCCAGCGGCTGCCTGCCTCGTCGGTAAGCTCGTAGGTGAGGTTCGACTGGCCGAGGCCGATCCGTTTCGCCGAAATCTCTCCGACGACGGCGACCCCCTGCGTCTGGAGGAAGACTCCCAATGCCGCCGGGTCCAGCGCGACTGCGCCCACCTCTGCGGTGCGTGTGAGCATCTCATCTGATCCCATTTGAAGTTCCTCTTCTTTTTGTTGTCGTCAGCGGCGGCGCCGCACCGTGGTGGTCCACGGCTCGGCGCCGCGCACGGTCTGCTCAAACTGCGGCGGCGGCGTCTCGCATCCGCTTGAGCTCAACTCGGGCGATGGTCCGCTTGTGGACCTCATCGGGTCCGTCGGCGAGCCGGAGCGTGCGTTGGTGCGCATAGAAGCCGGCCAGCGGGAAGTCATCGGTCACGCCGCCGCCACCGTGGACCTGGATCGCACGGTCGATGATCTTGAGTGCCATCTGGGGAGCGGCGACCTTGATCGCGGCGATCTCGACGCGCGCCTTCTGGTTGCCCACGGTGTCCATGAGCCATGCCGTCTTGAGGGTGAGGAGGCGGACCACCTCGATCTCGATGCGCGCCTCGGCGATCCAGTCCTGAATGTTCGAGCGGTTGGCGATGGGCTCACCGAAAGTCACCCGGGTCTGGGCCCGCTTGATCATCAGGTCGAGAGCACGTTCGGCCATGCCGATGGAGCGCATGCAGTGGTGGATCCGTCCGGGCCCGAGGCGCGCCTGACCGATCATGAAGCCGTCGCCCTCGCCGGCCAGCAGAGCGGTGGTGGGAACACGGACGTCCTCGAAGAGGATCTCGGCGTGTCCCTCACGATCCGTGTAGCCGAAGACGGGCAAGCCACGGACGACCGTGACGCCCGGAGTGTCGATCGCGACGACCATCATCGACTGCTGCCGGTGTGCCTCCGCCCCGGGGTCGGTCTTGCCCATGACGATCAGGACCTTGCAGTTCGCGTGAAGGGCGTTCGAGGCGAACCACTTGCGGCCGTTGAGGACGTACTCGTCCCCGTCGCGCACCATCGAGAGCTGTACGTTGGTGGCGTCCGAGCTCGCCACGTCGGGCTCGGTCATGCAGAAGGCCGAGTTGATTTCGCCGGCCAGGAGCGGCTTGAGCCACTTCTCCTTGTGCTCCTCGGTGCCGAAAAGCTGGAAGACCTCCATGTTGCCGGTGTCGGGCGCGTTGCAGTTGGTCGCCTCGGGGGCGAGCTTGGGGCTGCGTCCCATGATCTCGGCGAGGGGCGCGTAGTCGAGGTTGCTCAGGCCCGGAGACCCCCACGCCTTGTCCTCGTGCGGGTGGAAGAGGTTCCACAAGCCACGCTTGCGCGCCTCGGTCTTGAGCTCCTCGAGGATCGGGGGGTGGAAGTGGGGATTCCCCGACTCCGCCATCTGTGCGTCGTAGATCGCTTCGGCCGGGTAGACGTGCTCGTCCATGAAGGTGAGCATCTTCTCCCGATACTCGTTGCAGCGATCCGAAAACTCGAAGTCCATCTCAGTTCCTTGTCTCATCGTTGGGCAAAATCGTGGTGTTGTACGTCGACCTGGCCGCGCCAGCCAGTGCAGACGGAGCGGTGGCGAGCTGGTTGCCGACCTTCACCGGGCCTCCCCGTGCCATCCGGTGGAAAAGGTCGGCTTCTCCTTGGCGACGAAGGCCTTGACCGCCGCCACGTGATCCTCGGTCAAGCCACTCGCCTTGTGCCGGGGCACTTCGGCCGACATCGAGGAGGTGAGATCCTCGTGCGGCGCCCACAGGAGGTTCTGCTTCATCCCCGCGATCGCGTGCGAGGGGCCGCTGGCCAGTCGCTCAGCGATCTCACGGGTGCGCTGTTCCAGCTCGTCCTCGGGGACCATCCAGTTGACCAGGCCCAGGGCAACGCACTCCTCACCCCGGACCCGGGGGTTGAGGAAGATGAGTTCGCGCGCCTTGGCCGGGCCGACCAGCCGGTCGAGCAGCCACGCGACACCAAAGTCGCCGGCCAGCCCGACAGCCTCGAAGCCGGTAGCGAACAACGTGCGTGGCGACCCGATGCGTAGGTCCGCGGCAAGCGCAAGTCCGATGCCTGCTCCGGCCACAGCACCAGGGATGGAGGCGAGAACCGGCTTCCGGCACCGGTGGATACGACCGACTGTCTCCTCCTGATCGCGACGCTGCGCTTCGACGGCAGCGTGGTCGATCTCGGCTGCGCCGGCTCCCTCGCCTCCTTGCTCGTGAAAGGCCTTGATGTCCCCTCCAGAACAGAAGGCGCCGCCAGCGCCAGTGATGACGATCGCTCCGACCTCGCAGGATGCGTCCATCTCGTTCAAGGCGGTCGCCAAGCCCCGGATCATCTCGACCGAGAGTGCGTTGCGGCTGTCGGGGCGATTGAGCGTGATGGTGCCGACGCCGCTGGTGACGTCAGTCAAGACCTCGTCGCCGGGAGGGCGACCCTCATCAACCACTGGTCGGCTCATGTCAGGGAGGCTTGCCGTCCCCCAACCTGAACTTGAACTCATCCTCATACTCGAACGGTATCACAACCTGGGCGCGCCAATACTCGACGCGGGAGCTTCACCTGCCCGCCCCCTCCTGCGCAGGGCACAGAAGCGCGCCACGCGCCAGCGTGGTGATGCCAGAACGGCGGGCGGAAAGGTGGAGTCGCTCCCCGAGAGCGCTCCGGCACAACCGCGGCCGCGGGTTGCGGGGTCGTTGGAGTCCCGCCACGGACCTGCCTTAGCGGGTCGTCACTTCTTGCGGACGGCTCGCGGCAAGGTGAGGTGGTGCTCGATGCGCAACGCATTGCACCACAGCCGGGTGGCGGTGTAGACGAGCTCCTCGAAGTCGCCTCCGTCGTTGAGCACGAACGTGGCGAACGCGAACCTGCTGATCATGCCGGAGAGCACCCGCGAGGCCATCACGGGATCGACATCGGGATCGGCGAGACCACGCTCTTGAAGATCCTTGATGGCACGGGCATTGCGTTCGACGAAGACCCAGCCGCGGTCCCGCCGCAGCTCCCGGACGTTGGGATCGATGTTCGAGACCTGCTCCAGCAGCTGCATGAGCTTAGCGTTGTGACGGTAGCTCTCGAGGTAAGCACGATTGCTCGCCTCGATGATCGCGGCCGGATCATCGACCGCCTCGACGTGCGCCATCCCGGGGTGGAGCATCTCGTTCTTCGTCGCCTCCATGACAGCGGCGAAGATCTCCTCCTTGTCGTTGAAGTACGTGTAGAAAGTTCCGATGGCGAAGCCGGCTTGGACAGTGATGTCGCTCAGCCGAGCATCGAGATACCCGTCGCGCTCGAAGACGACCCGCGCAGCGTCAATAAGGGCTTCGCGCGTGCGGACGCCTCGGCGCGTCACCGGTGGCTTGCGAGCAGTGTCTTCGGTCACGGGCGCCATTCTCCTCCACGCCCGCGCCCAGATGGCGCCCGACAGGCCAAGGCTTCTGGCTTGCAGCGGCCCAATCGCATCAAGCCTCAGCTGCCTCACGCTGCAGGCGGCGCATTCCGGCGAGCCACCGGTCGTAGTCCGATCCCTTGCGCCGGTAGTACTCGAGCACCTCTGGATGCGGGAGGATCAAGAAGGTCTCCTCCTCCATCGCCGCCAGCGTGATCGCGGCGACGTCCTCGGGCTCCAGCACGGTGCCGGCCTTGGCCACCACGTTCGCCCCGAGCTGCGACACCTCGTCGACCGCATTGAGCGCGTCGTGGTGGATGGCCGTATTGACCCCCATCGGGCAGATGCAACTCACCCGGACCCCCTGGTCTCCGTAGGTGACTGAAAGCCACTCGCTGAAACCCACGGCAGCATGCTTGGTGACCGAGTACGGCGCAGCGGCAATCTGGGTGAGCAGTCCGGCGGCCGAGGCAGTCGACACGAAGTAGCCGGATCCTCGTTCGATCCAGCCTGGCACCAGCAGACGAGCCGCACGAATGTGGGAGAAGAGATTGATGTCGAGGGTGCGCTGCCAGTCCTCGTCGCTCTCACCGATGCCGGACCCACCACCCACGCCTGCGTTGGCGAAGAACAGGTCCACCGGCCCGAAGTTGCTCTCGGCGGCAGCGATCATTTCTTTCAGCACCTCGACGCGGGACGCATCCCCCGTCACAGCGACACCGCCCACTGCGGCAGCGACCTGGGCAGTGCGCTCGGGATCAAGATCTGCAACGACCACCCGGGCACCCTGCTCAGCGAGCTCAATAGCAAGCGCGGCCCCGATGCCTCCGCCCGCACCGGTCACGATGGCGACCTTGCCTGAGACCTTCATGCCCGGTTCCCCTCGCTGGGCACTCGGACAAAACAAAGCCCGCCACCGCTTGACCCGCCTACAACAACGGCTGTTCCGGCATTCATGTCACTCCTTCACGCCGCCGATCATGGAGGCAACTATGGTTTCCTAACTTGCATTTGAGTTCAGGTTCAAGTTTAGGGCAGAGTGCCTCACAACGGCCAGCGGTCCTGCACCGCGGACCTCAGGTGATACGCAGCGCATTGGCCCAGAGGCGGGTCAACGAGGTGACCAGATCCTCCATCCGCCACGGATCCCCCAGCACGAAGGTGCCGTAGGCCATCCGGCTCACCATCGCCGAAAGTGCAGTTGCTGCGAGGAGTGGATCGACCTCAGGATCGGCAATCCCGCGCGCCTGGAGATCCTTGATGCTTTGGGCATTTCGCTCCGCGAAAGCCCGGCCTCGAGCGCGTCGAAGCGCCCGCACGTTCTCGTCCACAGCGCTGACCTGGTCCAGCAGCCGCATCAGCTTTGCATTGCGCCGGTACGCGACCAGATAGGCCCTGTTGCTCGCCTCGATCACTGCCAGAGGAGCGTCGCTGTCGATCATCCGCCGGACCTGCGGATGGACCATCTCGTCCTGGACGGACTGGAGGACCGCCGCGAAGACCTCCTCCTTGCTGGTGAAGTAGGTGTAGAAGGACCCAGCCGCCACCTTGGCCTCGGCGGTGACGTCGGCCAGCCGGGCATCGAGGTAACCGTCGCGTTCGAAGACCGTCCGGGCAGCCGTGACCAAAGCGGCGCGCGTGCGCGCTCCGCGCGCCGTCCGAGGTAGCTCCTTGACAGGGCTGGCGTCGCTTCGTGGATCCGCCCCCGAGGGTGCCATGAACTCAGCTTCGCTCAGTAGCGAACCTGATTGGAAACACCGGGGTTGGCTCGTCCTGTGTCGCGAAGCTCGATGGCGTTCGCTGCGGAGAACCACAGAGTCCAGTAGTTCCCGTGATGGGGATACTTCGCTGTCATCGTCGCGATCAGGTCATCGGCGTCTTTCGCGACCTCGTGGGCGGCCGCGAAGTCCTGGATGTAGGAGCGGGTCTGCGCAATCATGGCGTCGACCGCGTAGTCATCGCCATCGGGCCTGCGGTGGCCCGCCACGACCATCCGCGGACAGAGTCCCTCGACGAGGTCAACGGTCTCGAGCCAGGCTTGCCACTCCTCGGGCGCGGACAGGCCGAACATCTGGTGGATCTCGTTGTAGATGGAGTCGCCGGCCACAACGACATCGATCTCGGGGATGTGCACGATCGTCGTGGGATGGATGTCGGCCTGCTTCACCTCGATGATGTTGAGCGGCGAGCCATCGACGTGCAGAGTGAGATCCTCGAGGGGTGACACCCGAGGCAGCTCCATGACGCTCGTGTCGCCGAACAGCACGCGCCACTGGAGCATGTTGTCCTCGTGGATGTGGTGCATGAACTCGATCACGCCGGGCAGTGCCACGCACTTCGCGTCCGGGAACCGCTCGAGAAGTGGGTTCACGCCGAGGTAGTGATCGGGGTGCCCGTGGGTGAGGTAGATGGTCGTCAGCTTCTTGCCCGTGCGCTCGATGAGGTCGCCGAGGTCCCGGACGTCGTCCTTGAGGTACTGGGCGTCGATCAGAACGACCTCGGTCGGGCCGCTCACGAGGGTGGAGGTGGTCGGCGAGAACGTCCCGGCCGGCATGCCGGGCCAATCATCGTGCGGGATCGTGGGCCAGCGGCCGACGAACACCGTTGCGCGGATCGGCGGTACGGCAGGCGAGCCGGAGACTGCGCCAGGCGAGTGAGCATCCACGAGGGACCTCCGAGTTCTGTTGAGGTAGCGCCGCCTCACGGGACGCAGGAGCGAAATGTGGTGACACGGGACAGTGCTCGCCCACACACAGAGCGACGACTGTTCCGACTGGATCTCAGGCGGCGTCATCCTGGATGACGTCAGGCACTAGCGACCGTGCTGCCTTCAGGCACCGGTGCGCCGCGAGGCCTTGTTGTCCTTGTCCCAGCGCCGCATGTCATCGGTGCCCGGGGCCGGCGGGATCATGCCGTCGATCCTCCACGAGACAGCAGGATCGTTCTGGATGGAGAATTCCCACTCGTACCCGCGGTCGTCGACGTACGGCTTCAGCGCCGGAAGAACCAGGCCGAAGTACCGCTTGAAGAGCTCGTCCACCGTCACCCCCATGGTCTCGGCGACCTGGTCGTTCACGGGTCGAGTGTCCCCGTCTGTCCCGCCGGCGATATGGGCGACCTGGATCTGGATGAACTTGTCACGGGGCTCGCCACCGATGTAGAACCTCGTCGGTTTGACCTCGTGGAAGATCACCGAGGTGTAGAAGCGCGGGAAGGAGAAGCCGAAGTTCTCCATCGCCTCCGGAGACGAATAGATGTTGGTGATCCGTTCGGCGAGATCGTTCATGTCCTCGTCCGTGAACGCATCCTCAGGGACGAAAAGGTGCCACAGCGGCATGGTGTACTCCTCTTTTTGCTTCTTGCGTGAGTGCGAATAGGCCGCCGGCCCGAAGTGCTCAGCTACGAGAACTCGCCTCGCGAATCGCGCCGGACCTCCAGGCTTCGACCTGCCAGCCACACCATCAGGATGTGCTCCCGGTCACACCCAACGTACGAGCAAGCGGCGCCAGTGACCAAGGTCGAACTTGCCGAACACCGGTAATTATGTGACACCAAACTGCCAGAGTCTCCGCCGGCGGCGGCAAGTCAGTCCGTTGGGGTCGGGAGCACGCCGGTCGCCAGCACGGCCAGCCTCTCGCGGACCCGACGCGCGGTGTCGTCGGCATACACATCCTCTGCCCCAGCCTCGAGTGCGTCCAGGATGTTCGCGACGACGTCGGCCGGATCCGCCTTGGCGACGTCGAAAGAGGCGATCATCGGCGTGTCAGTGGGGCCGAAGTGGGCGCCGAGCATCTGGGTGCCCTGACCAGCGAGCTCGAGGCGGAGGCTGTTGGTCAGCCCCCAAAGCGCGGCCTTGGACGCGCTGTACGGGCCCGGGTCGGCCAGCCAGCTCATGGTCGAGTGCACGTCCACGACGGCGCTTGCTTGGGCTCGCGCCAGTGTGGCCGCGAACGCGCGGACCAGCGCGAGGGGCCCGAACAGGTTGGTCTCGAAGGTAGCCCGGATCTCCTCGATCGAGGATGTCAGCAGCGAGCCCGGGCCCAGGACGCCGGCATTGTTGACGAGCACACTGATGTCGCCTGCGGCGCTCACCGCGGTGAGCATCGAGTTCGAGTCCGTCACGTCCAGAAGCAACGGGACGACCCGGTCGTCATCCCAGGTCATCTCGCGCCGCGTGCCGGCATAGACCTTGCGGGCACCCCGTTCGATGAACTGGGAGACGAACTGGCGCCCCACCCCACCGTTGGCCCCCGTTACCAGAACAGCGCTTTCCTCGATGATCATTGCTGCTCCTTGCGCCTGGCTAATGGCTAGAGGTCGTGCTGCAGGCCGGACCTGGGGTCGTGGAACCGTTGGCCGAGCGGAAACCGATCGTTGTGCCTCTTGACGGACACAGCCCGCTCGACGGTCGCGCTCTCTTTCGCAGGCGACTCATTGAGATCGATCCCCGTGCCGTGGCGCGCCCTAGTGGCCGCCGACCAGGCTCGACACGGTGGCGATGGCCCGTTCAGCATCACTGATGATCTTCCTGACGACGTTGTCGACGGAGTCGACTTCGTGGATGAGCCCTTGGGCCTGGCCCGCCCACCACATGCCGTCTTCCATCTCGCCCTGGTTCAACACCTGCGCCCTGCCACGCACGCCCGAGGCGAGTGCTGCAACATCGTCGAAGGTGGCTCCTGGACGACTGCCGATCTCCGCAATCTCCTCAGATATGGCGTTCTTCGCCACCCGGGCACTGTTCTTGAATTCACGGAACACCATGACCGTGTCTCGCTCCGTGTTCGCGACGATCTGCGCCTTCACGTTCGCATGGATCGGGGCTTCGGTCGTCGCCATGAAACGGGTCCCCATGTTGACGGCATCGGCCCCGAGAGCCAAGGCTGCAGCGAGTCCCTCACCTGTGGCGATGCCACCGCTGGCAATGACGGGGATTGACAGAGCGCGGACCGCTGCCGGGATGAGAACCAATCCCGGCACGTCGTCCTCGCCCGGATGACCGGCACACTCGAAGCCATCGATGCTGATGGCGTCAACGCCCTTTCGCTCAGCCGAGAGTGCGTGGCGCACCGATGTCGCCTTGTGGATGACCTTGACCCCAGCCCCGTGAAAGTCCGGAAGATGGGGCTCGGGGCTCGATCCAGCAGTTTCGACGACAGTGATGCCCGCTTCGATGATCGCGGCTCTGTACTCGTCGTAGGGAACCGACTTGATAGTCGGCAGGATGGTGAGGTTGACCCCGAACGGCTTGTCCGTCAGCTCGCGCGTTCTGCGGATCTCCTCTGCCAAGGCCTCGGGCGTGGGTTGCGTGAGCGCAGTTAGAAATCCCAACGCCCCGGCGTTGGCGACCGCGGAGATGAGCGGCGCAGTGCCAAGCCCCGTCATTCCACCGCAGACGATGGGGTGCTCAATGCCGAACAGCTCGGTGAACCGGGTGTGGAACATCTTCTTCCTCTTCTCTGGTCGTGCTGAGACGTGCGCAGGTAGACCATCCTAGCCGAACATGAGATCAAGTTCATCTCTTGAGCACTCGTTTGGACACAACCGGTCCGGCCGACGACGAAGAGACTGCGCCTGGAGCATGCCGCGCAAGACTGCGCCTG
>NZ_JBMCZA010000235.1:13984-14309 GCF_048654705.1 Nocardioides sp. CPCC 206348 | reverse complement strand
CGAAAAGCACCGCACCCCCGGGACTCAGCGAGCCCCGGGGGTGCGGCGTGCAGCCAGCAGAGTTGCGCCTCACGCCAGCTGGGTCACCTCGCGCCGGAACGGCACGACGTCGTTGGACGGCAGTACGGCGTCGAACTCCTCTGCCGCACGGCGTCCGGACCAGACCGCGGCAGCAATGGTGCCGGGGGCCCAGGCGTCGCCGATGCCGCGCACGGACAGCAGCTCGCCGGCGTCACGTCGACCCACGAGGTCGAGGTAGAGCTCCTCGCGGGGCAGGCGTGCGGTCACCATCACGACCGCGTCGCACTCGATCTCGCGGGTCTGA
>NZ_JBMCZA010000235.1:13863-13974 GCF_048654705.1 Nocardioides sp. CPCC 206348 | reverse complement strand
ACCTCGAAGGTGTTGTTGGTCCACGCCGAGACCTGCGAGGCGGTGGTGACGAGCGAGGCGTCGTACCCCTTCCCGGCGAGGAGCTCGGCCACCAGGCCGCCCAGGTAGTAG
>NZ_JBMCZA010000235.1:13673-13853 GCF_048654705.1 Nocardioides sp. CPCC 206348 | reverse complement strand
AGGTAGAGCTCCTCGCGGGGCAGGCGTGCGGTCACCATGACGACGGCGTCGCACTCGATCTCCCGGGTCTGGCCGGCGTAGACGTCCTTCACCTCGACGCCGCCGACTCCGACCCGCACCACGGCGTGATCCGTGATCCGGGCAACGCCCTTCTCGATGAGGCGGCGCTGGATCCGGTTG
>NZ_JBMCZA010000235.1:10779-13646 GCF_048654705.1 Nocardioides sp. CPCC 206348 | reverse complement strand
TGGTCGTCGTCGTAGACCACGACCTTCTTCCCGGTGGGCAGGCGTCCGGCGAACAGGTCGTCGGGGCCGAGCACCTGCGCTCCCTCAGCGATCGGCAGTGGAGTGGTGTGGAAGCGCGCGACGCCGTCGGTGCGCCACGTGGAGCCGGTGGCGACCAGCACGTGCTGGAAACCGAACTCGACGATGTCGTCGGCGGTCATCGGGCTCTCGCGGAAGATCTCCACGTTCGGGAGCTCGGCCAGGGCCGCTTCGCGGTACTCCTTGACGCGTCCCCAGGCCGAGAGACCCGGCAACAGGGACTCCTGGGTCACCCGCCCACCGAGCTCGCGACGCGCCTCGATCAGCGCGACGTCGTACCCCCGGACGCCCAGGGCTCGAGCGGCCTCCAGCCCGGACGGGCCGGCGCCGACGACGAGGACCTGCGCGTCGCTCTCCTTCGACCGGATGAGCTCGGGGTGCCAGCCACGCCGCCACTCCTCCCCCATGCTCGGGTTCTGGGTGCAGCGGATCGGCGACATGGTGAGGTCGCCCGACACGCAGATGTTGCAGCCGATGCACTCACGGATCAGGTTGAGGTGGCCGTCGCGGATCTTGTTCGGCAGGAACGGGTCGGCGATCGAGGGCCGCGCCGCACCGATCAGGTCGAGGATGCCGGCCTTGATCTGGCGGACCATCGCGTCGGGCGACGTGAACCGACCGACACCGACCACCGGCTTGGTGGTGAGCTTCTTCAGCCCGGCGACGAACTCCTCCTGCTGGCCCTCGGGGCCGAAGCGGGAAGTGACGGAGTCGCCCTCCCAGCTGCCCATCGCGAAGTCCCACAGGTCGGGGAGCTCGCCGAGCTCGCGGAGCACGCCCTCGATGTCCTCGCGGGTGATCCCGCCGTCGATCTCCTCCTCCACCGTGATCCGGCACGCAACCGCGACCCCGCGACCGGCGCACTCGTCGAGGGTGTCCTCGAGCAGCTCGCGCAGCAGGCGCATCCGGTTCTCGAGCGAGCCGCCGTACTCGTCGGTGCGCTGGTTGTAGCGCTTCGACAGGAAGTGGTGCACGCCGCTGTAGCCGTGCGCGCCGTAGACGTAGACGATGTCGTAGCCCGCCTCGATCGAACGGCGTACGGCGTTGCGGTGCCAGCGCCGCAGGTCGTCGATGTCCTGCTTGCTCATCGCGCGGGCCTGGATCGGCGCGATCGTGTCGGGGGCTACCGGCAGGTGGCCGGGCCCCAGTGGCGTCTCGCGGCTGAGCTGGTTCGGCGCGTTCATGCCGTTGTGGGCGAGCTCGATGCCGGCCAGGCCGCCGCCCTCGTGGATCGCGTCGGCGATCCGCTTGAGGGCGGGCAGGTCCTGGTCGTCCCAGATCCGCAGCTCGATGAACGGCGCGATGTCGGAGGTCGCGTGGATCTCGACCTGCTCGGTGCAGACCACCGACCAGCCACCCTCGGCCTTGATCTTGCGCATCGCGGCCTGGGCGCTGGGGTCGCGGTAGCCCATGCCGTTGCAGTGGGGCACCTGGTAGAAGCGGTTCTTCGTCGTGAGCGGCCCGATCTTCACGGGCTCGAACAGGACGTCGTACGGCGCGGCGACGGCGGGCTGGTCACTCATCGGCCGACCTCCTCGGCAACGGGGACGGGCGTCGTACGACGGACGCGGGCACCGCGGACATAGCCGACGGCGCACAGGGCCATCAGGCAGCCGAGGGTGCCGAGCGTGAAGACCTCGAAGGTCGTCTGGCTGACGCCCCAGATGTCCTTGAACGGGTAGTCCTCGCCGAAGAGCCGCTCGAGGGTGCCGGGGAAGACCGCGACCCACGAACCGAGCAGGACCCACGCGAACGCCGACCAGCCGAGCATCGCGAAGCCCTTGTCGGACACCGGCACCTTGAACGGGCGCACCCGGTCGGGGTAGCGGGTGCGGAGCCTGATGGCGGCCGGGATGACCAGCAGGTAGCTGAGCAGGAAGGTCGAGATCGAGATGGTGAGCACGACGCCGAAGACGGAGGCACCGGAGCCGGTCACCTGCATCGCGACGAGCATGAAGGTGGTGGACACGACGCCCGAGAGCAGGTTCACGCGCACCGGGGTGCCGAGGCCGGGGTGGAAGTGGCCGAAGAACCCGCCGAAGAACGAGCCGTCGGCGGCGGTCATCGCCTGCATCCGGTCGGAGATGATCATCCACGCGGCGCCCTGGCTCATCAGGATGTAGACGAAGACGAACGCGGTGAGCTTGAGCAACGCGTCCGCCGCGCCGCCGTACACGGAGTAGACGGTGCCGACCGCGTCGAGGAGGCCACCGATGCCGGTGATGTCCTCAGTGGGTACGACGAGCAGGATCGCGAAGATCGGCAGCAGGTAGCAGGCCGCAGCAGTGGCGCAGGAGCGGAAGATCGAGATCGGTACGTCGCGGGCGGGGTTCTGCATCTCGCCGGCGGCGCTGTTGGAGGACTCGAAGCCGAGGTAGGCGAACAGCAGGATCGGCACGGAGCCGAAGAGTCCGAGCAACGAGGGGCTGAAGTCGCCGGGGCTGATGCCGACCACCCCGTTCCTCGCGGCGTAGATCGCGGTGGTGAAGACGAAGAACACGAGCAGGCTGATCTTGAGCAGCGCACCGCTCGTCGGGAGCCACTTGCCCTTGCGCAGGCTGACGATCGCGGCCAGCACGGTGATCCAGATGAAGACGATCTTGAAGACGTAGTCGGCGAACGAGCCGTGCTCGAGCGGCGTGATGTAGGAGCTGATCGTCTCGGCGGCGAGGAACGCCATCGAGCCGCCGACCCACACGGGCTGGGTGATCCAGGTCAGGATCGCCGCGACGGCCGCGGCCGGCCGGCCGAAGGCGTCCCGCACCCAGGTGTAGGCACCGCCCTCCTCA
>NZ_JBMCZA010000235.1:10065-10769 GCF_048654705.1 Nocardioides sp. CPCC 206348 | reverse complement strand
GGCTGGGTGATCCAGGTCAGGATCGCCGCGACGGCCGCAGCCGGCCGGCCGAACGCGTCCCGCACCCAGGTGTAGGCGCCACCCTCCTCGCTGAAGGCCGCGCCGGTCTCGGCGAAGATCAGGCCGTAGGGCACGAGGAAGAAGACGGCGAGGACGAGCGCCCAGGTGAACGCCTCCGCGCCGTACAGCGAGACCTGGCCGAGGGTCTCGAGACCCACGACGGCCGCGATCATCAGGAAGACGATGTCGAAGCGCCCCAGGGTCTTGTGCAGCAGGGCATGCTGCTCGGCCGCCAGCTCGGTCGGTCGGTTGTTCTGCGTCATGGTGATTCCTTGAGCGTAGGTGGAGGTGGTGCCAGAGGTCAGTGGTTGATCCAGACGGTCTTCAGACCGACGTACTTGTCCAGCGCGTGGAGGGAGAGGTCGCGGCCGAATCCGGATCCCTTGAAGCCGCCGAACGGGGTCCAGGCGCTGAACGCGTCGACACCGTTGACGGTGACCGTGCCGGCGTGGATCTGCTCGGCGAGGCGGTGGGCGCGACCGAGGCTTCCGGTCGCAACCGATGCGGCGAGTCCGTACGCCGAGTCGTTCGCCAGCCCCAGCGCCTCGGCCTCGGTGTCGAACGGCGTGATCGCGAGGACCGGTCCGAACACCTCCTCGCGGGCGAGGGTGGAGGCCGGGTCGACGTCATCGAAGACGGTGGGC
>NZ_JBMCZA010000235.1:9148-10017 GCF_048654705.1 Nocardioides sp. CPCC 206348 | reverse complement strand
CATGATGCCGTCGGTCTGTTCCGGCGAGACGATCGCGCCCATGCCGGCGGCGGGATCCAGCGGGTCGCCCGGGGCGTACGACGCCGCCTCGGCCGCGACGAGCGAGACGAACTCCTCGTGCACGGACCGCTCGACCAACACCCGGGAGTGGGCCGAGCACACGGCGCCCTGGTTGAACCAGATGCCGGCTGCGGTGTGCTTCGCGGTCTCGGCGAGGTCGACGGCATCGGCGAAGACGAGGTGCGGGCTCTTGCCGCCGCACTCGAGCCACACCTGCTTGAGGTTCGACTGGCCGGCGTACTGCAGGAAGTAGCGGCCGACCTCGGTGGAGCCGGTGAAGGCGAGCACGTCGACGTCCGGGTGCAGGCCCAGCGCCTTGCCGGTGGTCTCGCCCAGTCCGGGGACGACGTTGAGGACGCCTTCGGGGATCCCCGCCTCGACGGCGAGCTCGGCGATCCGCAGGGCCGAGGACGGCGACTGCTCGGCCGGCTTGAGGACCACGCTGTTGCCGACGGCCATGGCGGGCGCGACCTTCCACGCCAGCATGTCGACCGGGTAGTTCCACGGGATGACCGCGGCCACCACGCCCAGCGGCACGCGGCGGATCAGCCCGAGCGTCCCGGGCGGCGTCGGTGCGACCTCATCGTTGATCTTGTCGATCGCCTCGGCGTAGTAGCGGAACAGGTCGACCGAGAACGGCAGGTCGAGGTCGTGGGCGTCGGCCACGCGCTTGCCCATGTCGAGCGAGTCCAGCACCGCGAGCTCTGCTGCGTGGTCCGCGAGCAGGTCGGCGAAGCGCAGCATCCGCTCCCGGCGGAAGCGCACCCCGGCGCGGCTCCACACGCCGGAGTCGTACGTCGACCGGGCAG
>NZ_JBMCZA010000235.1:4739-9101 GCF_048654705.1 Nocardioides sp. CPCC 206348 | reverse complement strand
GCGGTTCTCGAAGGTGGCCTGCCCGGCCTCCACGAAACGGCCGCCGATGAACGGGCGGGTGTGGAGGGTGGCCTTGGCCGCCTCCTGGACCCAGTCCTGATGTGAACGCACGAGTGATCCTTTCTTTGCGCTTCAGCGCAAATATGACCCAGCCCACACTTGCTGTCAATGCCTGGCCCGAAATCGCAGGTCAGGGCGCTACCGTGAAGCCATGGCGCGACGCAAGGACCAGACAGCTCGGCGCGAGCACCTGATTTCGGCAACCCTGAAGACGATCGCCACGCACGGACTGGCGGAGGCATCGATGAAGAACATCGCCGAGGAAGCAGGGATCTCCCCGCGGCTGATCGCCTACTACTACCCCGAGCTGGACGACCTGATCGAGGCCACGCACCAGGCGGCGACCGATCGCTACTACTGGTCCCGGCAGCGCGACATCGAGGGCGAGCTCTCCCCCACCGCGAAGCTCGCACGCCTGATGCACTCCGGACTCCCCCGTGGGGACGACCTCCTGCTCAGCCAGGTGCTCGACGAGATGTCGGTCAGCGCGAGCCGCAGCCCGATGCACGCCACCTTGATGACCCTGCTCTTCGACCGCGAGGTCTCGCTCTACGCCGCCGTCCTCGAGGTCGGCGCGGCGCTCGGCGAGTTCGAACTGACCGACTCCTCCGACGTCATCGCCCGCAATTTCGTCGCCCTTGAGGACGCCCTCGGCCTGCACCTGCTGGCCAACAACTCATCCATGACCCTGGCTCGCGCCGAGCAGCAGCTGGCCAGCTACGCCCGCGCCACCACGGGCGTGAAGATCGAGCCCGCCCCCGCAACGTCCGGGCGAGCGAAGAGCTGACGCTCAACTGCGGCGAGCCGCAAAGAAACCGGTAGTAGTCACTCGAACGGGTTGGTCACCCTGACGTCGGCAGCCTCGAAGGGAGCTACATCCCTCGTGGCGACGTCGCAACGATGAACACGAGCGATCGCGGCGATCATCGCGTCGACATTGGCGAGCGCGAGGCCGCGCTCTCGTGCCGAAGCGCGGATCTCGGCGTAAGCCAACGAAGCGGGCTCGTCGAAATCGAGGACCCGGGTGCCGAAGAGGGGCCGGATGCCCTGCTCGAAAGTGGTGCTCAGAGCGGTACGTCGGCGTCCGCGTGGCAGGGCTGCGACGCCAAACCGGATCTCCGCAAGGCTGATCGCTGTGAGGAACAGACTGCTCTCAGTCTGGCGGTCGGCCCACCCGACGACGATCGGATCGGGCCGGGCGCGCATCAACTCGGACACCACGTTGGTGTCGAGGATGATCACCCGAACTCGATCGGCTCGGTGACTGTCCGGTCCCGTTCGACCTCCAGGTCGAACCCGCCCACTTCAGCGGCGATCTGCACCATCCGCTCCCCGAAGCCGATGTCGACACGAAGAGCGACAGCGTCGTCGAGGATCTGGCGCACTTCCGCCTCGGTGCTGCGACCGCGCGACGCCGCCCGAGCCTTCAACGCCCGATGCGTCTCGTCGGAAAGGTTACGGATCGTGATTGCTGCCATCAGCCCTCCTGATATCAGATCTCAATATGCTATCACCTTGGTGGCCGCAGGCCCTTCCTGACCTCTAGGTTCTGTTCATGGCTCCCACCAAGATCACCCACATCGGCGGTCCGACGACCCTCATCGAGGTCGGTGGCTGGCGGATCCTGACCGATCCGACCTTCGACCCGCCGGGCAAGCGCTACTTCTTCGGCTGGGGTACGACGTCGCGCAAGCTCGTAGGCCCGTCGATCGCCGCGGCGGACCTGGGCCCGATCGATGCCGTCCTCGTCAGCCATCACCACCACGGCGACAACCTCGACCCGTCGGCGCAGGCGCTCCTCCCGACCTGGGGCACGACGGTCACGACGAAGAAGGCAGCAGCGAAGCTGGGCGGGAACTGCGTCGGCCTCGCGGCGTGGGAGACCACGCTGCTGGAGGCACCGGGCAAGGAGACCATCACGGTCACCGCTACTCCGTGCCGGCACGGACCGGTCGGCAGCGAGCCGATCACGGGGCCGGTGATCGGCTTCTCCCTCGCCTGGGCGGGTCAGGAGCACGGCGAGCTCTGGGTCACGGGCGACACCGTGCTCTACCCAGCGCTGCGCGAGGTCCCGTCCCGGTTGAAGATCGGCACGATCCTGCTCCACCTGGGTTCGGTCCGCTTCCGCTACCTCTCGGGCTGGTTCCGCTATACGATGGACGCCCGCGAGGGCGCCGAGCTGATCGAGCTCGTCGACCCGGCACACGTCGTACCCGTGCACTACGAGGGCTGGTCGCACTTCCAGCAGGGCCGTGCCGAAGCGGAAGCAGTGCTGGGCCAGTCACCACTGGCCAACCGGGTGACCTGGCTCGACCCCGGCGAGGACGTGACTCTGCCTGTGTAGGGGTAGATTTCGGCCAGTGTCCGACACTCGTCCCCGCCGTACCTTTGCCGTCATCAGCCACCCCGACGCCGGCAAGTCCACGCTGACCGAAGCGCTGGCGCTCCACGCGCGGGTGATCACCGAGGCGGGAGCGGTCCACGGCAAGGGTGACCGGCGCGCCACGGTGTCGGACTGGATGGCGATGGAGAAGGCCCGCGGCATCTCGATCACGTCGGCCGCGCTGCAGTTCGTCTACCGCGACCATGTCATCAACCTCGTCGACACCCCCGGCCACAGCGACTTCTCCGAGGACACCTACCGGGTGCTCTCGGCGGTCGATTCGGCCGTGATGCTCGTCGACGCCGGAAAGGGCCTGGAGCCGCAGACGCTGAAGCTGTTCAAGGTGTGTGCGCTGCGCGGCATCCCGGTGATCACGGTCATCAACAAGTGGGACCGCCCCGGCCTCCACGCCCTCGAGCTGATGGACCTGATCCAGGAGAAGATCAAGCTCCGTCCCACTCCCCTGACCTGGCCGGTCGGCGAGGCCGGTGACTTCCGGGGTGTCCTGGACCGTCGTACGGGCGAGTTCATCAAGTACACCCGCACCGCCGGTGGTGCCACCCGCGCGCCCGAGAAGCGGATGGGCGCCGACGAGGTCGAGGAGAACGACGCCCAGGTGTGGGCGCACGCCGTCGAGGAGCACGAGCTGCTCTCGCTCGACGACGCCGACCACGACCAGGACCGCTTCCTCGCCGGCGAGACGACACCGGTCATGTTCGCCTCGGCGCTGCAGAACTTCGGCGTCGCGCAGCTGCTCGACCTGCTGCTGGACCTGGCTCCCTCGCCGGACGCCACCCTCGGCGTGGACGGCTCGGTCCGCAAGGTCGACGACGACTTCAGCGCGTTCGTGTTCAAGGTGCAGTCCGGCATGAACAACGCCCACCGTGACCGCCTGGCCTACGCCCGCATCGTGTCCGGCTCCTTCGAGCGCGGCATGATCGTCACCCACGCCGCCAGCGGCCGCCCGTTCGCCACGAAGTTCGCGCAGGCCGTGTTCGGCCGCGACACCACCTCGGTCGAGACCGCCGAGCCCGGCGACATCATCGGCTTCGTCAACGCCCAGGCACTGCGTGTGGGCGACACCGTGTACGTCGGCGACGCGATCGAGTACCCGCCCGTACCGTCGTTCGCGCCCGAGCACTTCATGACCGCCACCGCGGGCGACATCAGCCGCTACAAGCAGTTCCGCAAGGGCATCGAGCAGCTGGACCAGGAGGGCGTGGTGCAGGTGCTGCGCTCCGACCTCCGCGGCGACCAGTCGCCCGTGCTCGCAGCTGTCGGCCCGATGCAGTTCGAGGTGGTCGAGGACCGGATGCTCAACGAGTTCAACTCGCCGATCCGGTTCTCGCGGCTCGACTACCAGGTCGCGCGCCTCACCGATGCTGCCGGAGCTTCGGCGCTGTCCGGCATCCGCGGCGTCGAGGTGCTGCAGCGCAGCGACGGCACCTACCTGGCGCTGTTCGTCGACCGCTGGCGCGCGCAGGTCACCGCGCGCGACAACCCGACGGTGATGCTCGAAGAGCTGCCGGCCGGCGGCAACTGACCGGTCTCAGTGGCCGTGGCCATGCCCGTGGCCGTGTTCGTCGTCGCGGTGGTCGTGCCCGTGGGGTCGGGCGAGCAGCTCGTCCGTGCGTTCGTCGACCTCGACGGGCAGCAGCGCTGACCTGGTGCTGAGGACCGCTTCCAGCGCGGCCGCCCAGCTCTCCCAGTAGGGCCGCTCCGGGTCGGCCGCGATCTGCGCGATCAGCTCCTGCCGGAAGTCTTCCCACTCCCACTGCCCGTCCCGGCACAACGCCAGCACGAGGCCGAACGCACGGCGTTCCCACGGTGCGTCGAACACGATCGCGCCGTTGTCGCGCGGCGGGGAGACGGTTCCTTCGAGGTCGGAGTCGATCGTTGCCTGCCCAGTCATCGGCTCA
>NZ_JBMCZA010000235.1:4624-4729 GCF_048654705.1 Nocardioides sp. CPCC 206348 | reverse complement strand
CGGATGCTCAACGAGTTCAACTCGCCGATCCGGTTCTCCCGGCTCGACTACCAGGTCGGGCGCCTCACCGATGCGGCCGGTGCGTCCGCGCTGTCGGGGATCCGT
>NZ_JBMCZA010000235.1:4506-4614 GCF_048654705.1 Nocardioides sp. CPCC 206348 | reverse complement strand
GATGCTCGAAGAGCTGCCGGCCGGCGGCAACTGACCGGCCTCAGTGGCCGTGACCGTGGCCGTGCTCGTCGTCGCGGTGGTCATGGCCCGGCGGTCGGGCGAGCAACG
>NZ_JBMCZA010000235.1:1929-4344 GCF_048654705.1 Nocardioides sp. CPCC 206348 | reverse complement strand
GGCGGGGAAACCGTTCCTTCGAGGTCGGAGTCGATCGTCGCCTGCCCGGTCATCGGCTCGGGCTGCGCCGTCATGCGGCGGGCACCTTCGCGACCGCGACACCGATCATCGAGTCCCGGCTGACCAGCGCAGCCAGCTCCTCGACGCTCATCGCCTCGGTGCCCGACGGACGTTCCGGGATCACGAGGTAGCGCGCCTCCGCCGAGCTGTCCCACACGCGGACCTTCTTGGTCGCGGGCACCTCGAGGCCCATCTCGCCGAGGAGTTTGCGCGGCTCGGCGACCATGCGCGAGCGGTACGCGTCCGACTTGTACCAGGTCGGCGGGAGGCCGAGGACCGGCCACGGGTAGCAGGAGCAGAGGGTGCAGACGACGACGTTGTGGACCTCGGGGGTGTTCTCGATCGCGACGATCATCGCGCCCTCGGGACCACCGAAGCCCAGCTCGGCGACGGCCTTGGTGCCGTTGGCGAGGAGGCGTTCGCGGAAGGCGGGGTCGGTCCAGGCGCGGGCGACGACCTTCGCGCCGTTGAGCGGCCCGACGTTGGTCTCGTAGTGCTCGACGATCCTGTCGACGACAGCGGAGTCCACCAGTCCCTTCTCCACGAGCAGCGACTCGACCGCCTCCACCCGGACCGCGCGGGCGTCATCGGTGGTCATCGTGCCTCCAGGTAGGACTCGAACAGCTCGATGCGGACCTCGGTGTCGGGCTCCGCGGCCTCGCCCCACAGGTCACGCCCGTCGAACGCGACGGTGTAGACGTACTGGGGCCGGCTCCGGCGGCCCATCGCCCGGGCATCGGAGAACCGCACCGCACCGCTGTTGCCGACGATGGTCCCCGGCTTGCCCGTCGTGTAGCCCGGTTGGCGGGTGTGGCCGGCGGCGCGTTCGGCGCGCACCCGGACGGCGTCCCCGACCTTGAAGCGAGGCCGGCGGATCGTCCTGCGGTTGCCGCCGATGATGCGGGGCATCACGTGCGCGGCCATGAAGCGCGGCATCGTCGGACGCGTGACCAGTCCTATGGCGGCACTGGCCATGGTCGTCTGGATCTTCCGTGCCCGGCGCCCACCTCCCGGGGCGGGTGAGCCGTCGATGCGGGCCTGCACCTCGCCCGGCTGGAGCCACTTCGCCTGCTCCAGCTGCAGCTCCATTCCACGCAGCCAGCGCCAGTAGTACGGCGCCAGGTAGTCCTCGCGGGCGATCTGCTCGATCGCCCAGCGGCCCGAGTCCAGGTCCGGGCCGGTGGGATTCAGGATCCCGCTGACGAAGACCGCGCAGCCGAAGGCGCGGCGCTCCCAGTCGGCGTGGAAGGCCGGCGCGTCGGGGTCGTGCGCGACCGTGCCGTAGAACTCGGCGCGGCCGCCCATGTCCGCCAGCGTGGTCATCTGCCGAAGATAGCGGCTGACGGCCGCTCCCGGGATCCCTTCGTTACGAGGGATCGCGGCGTTCGCGCATCACCAGCGTCTGGATCGCGACGCCGATGGGGCCGCCGGCGTCGTACAGGTGGGACAGCGTCGTACCGACGCCGCTGCCGTCGGGCTGCGTCGCCGACGACAGGCCGATCCATTCGCCCACGGGTGGGCGGTGCAGGTGCACGTTGAGGTCGGCGTTGGAGAAGAGGTACCGGTCGGCCGGGAGCACCCAGCTCAGGCCGTTGCCGAAGTCGGCAGCCGCGACGGCGCGCATCGCGGCGGAGCTGGGCTGGCCCTCGATCAGGGGCACGGCCAGCCGGAACCACGCGGCTGCCGGTCCGGGCTCCGCGGTGTTGCCGCGAGCCATCCGGTGCTCCATCGCCGTTTGGTAGAACGAGACGCCCGTGGGCATGCCGGGGATGAGCAGCCGCTGGGTGCAGTCGTCGGGACCGGGCAGGAGCTGAGCCGGCTCCCAGCCGGGCAGCCCGGCCGGCAGCTCGAAGGGCTGGCCCCGGACCAGGAGGGCATGCGCCCGGGCCACGAGTACGTCGCCGGCGAGCAGCTTGAGCGTGACGCGGGTCGTGGAACGGGCGGGATGGACATCGGACCGTGTGGTCAGCGGCGCGACCGGTACGGGCTTGATCAGCTCGATGGACAGTCGCGAGAGCTGCCAACCGGGCTCGTCCACCGCGGACTCGGCGACGTGGGCCAGGAGCGCGCCCGGCGCGCCACCGTGCTGGGCGCGCTCGTCCCACGGGCCTCGGGACAGGACGCTCGGCAGCCAGGTCTCGCCGTCGCGGGTGAAGACGGCCGTTGCCTCACCCATCGACAGCCGCGTCGGTGATCGGCGTGATCCACGACTGGTGGGTCGCCGAGTTCTTGGTGATCGCGAGCAGGTCGTCCATGTGCGGCTCGAGGCCGGTGACCTTGTCGAGCGGGACGCCGATGATCAGCTGGAACCCGAGACCCTTCCAGGCCTGCACCGCACGCCCGGCGAACTCGGAG
>NZ_JBMCZA010000235.1:769-1885 GCF_048654705.1 Nocardioides sp. CPCC 206348 | reverse complement strand
GACCGCATCTCGTCGCCGAGCCGGAACCGCAGCGCCGAGCCGACGATGAACGCGACGAGCTCCTGGCTCTCCCCACCGCTCTTCTCCCCCAGCGTCCGGTACGTCGCCCGGAGCTCGCCGGTCAGGTGGTCATAGCGTTCGGCGCTGATCTCCACGTGGCGCCGCACGTCGAGGAGCCGGTCGCGGTCGCTCGTGACCGGGCCGGCCTCGCCTGCCTGGGCGGGCTTGCGCAGCTGGTTCATGAACCCGCTGAGCAGCGTGAACCGCTTCTCCAGGTCGGCCTCGGCGAGCTCGGTGGTGACACCCGAGGACAACGACCGCAGGTCCTTCATGAAGACCTGCACGTGGGCCGGGCTCAACCGCCGCAGCCGGATCCGCAACCGGTCGCTCGACAACCCACCGAACTCGAGACGCCGCAGGATCGCGTTGATCGGCTCGAGCCGATCCTCGATCTCCTCGATCGAGGCGGCCATCGCACCGACGAGCGGCACGAGGTCCTGCCCGCTCCACTCGGTGAGCCGGCGCCGCCACTCGGAGCGCCGGTCGGCGAGGCCCTTGCCGCGGATCTCGTCGAGGATCCGCGCGTAGTCCGGGTAGGAGTCCGCGGTGCCACCGAGGTTCGGCGAGTCCCACTGGAACTTGTAGTGCTTGAAGATCAGCGCGAGGTCCTCCTCGCACCGGCGGATCTCGGCCTCCACCTCACCGACGGCGCCACGCAACCGCTCACCGAGGCGGTGGGCGTTGTCGCTGAACCGGTCGAGGTCCTCCGGATCCGCGGGCGCGGCCGCAGCGGCGAAGTCGGCGGCCAGCGCTGCCGCCTGTTCGTCGGTCAGCTCGACGGCACCGGTCGCCTCCATCGCCTGCAGCCGATCGTTGACCATGTCCTCGGACTCGACGAGCTCGCCGTGTGCGGAGTTCAGGTCTTTCTGCGCCTGCTCCAGCCCGAACCGCTGCTGCCGGGTCGACTCGAGGCGGACGACCAGGTCGTCGATCTGCGCCTGCAGCACCTGCAGCTGGTCGTCGGACGTGAGGATGTCGGCGCGACGCTGCTCCAGCTCGGCGATCCGCCGGTCACTGCCCGTCACGTCGACGTCGTCGAAGCGCACCATGGCGATG
>NZ_JBMCZA010000235.1:468-726 GCF_048654705.1 Nocardioides sp. CPCC 206348 | reverse complement strand
CGCCGGTCCAGCTCGGCGATCCGGACGTCGAGGTCCTCGAGCTTGCGCTCGCTCGCGGCCAGCTGGGCATCGATCTCGGCGATGGCGTCGCCGTTGGAGAAGCCGATGATGCTGCGCTGGTCGTTGCGCCCGTGCGTGCCGCGCAGACCGTTGCGGGTCTGCCCCGATGCGGTCACCCGGAAGCCGCCGCCGTCGAGGCCGTCCGCGGTCTCGACGCACAGCGCGTTGCGGGCGGGTTCCTCGACGTGCTGCTGCACC
>NZ_JBMCZA010000235.1:272-395 GCF_048654705.1 Nocardioides sp. CPCC 206348 | reverse complement strand
GAGGCGCACCCCGTCGATCGCGGACGAGAAGTCCTTGAGCCGGTCGAGCGGCACCAGCATCATCCGGGCGGTACCGCCGAGGACGGTCTCGATGGCCGTGCGCCACCGCGCCTCTTCGGGGGC
>NZ_JBMCZA010000235.1:0-227 GCF_048654705.1 Nocardioides sp. CPCC 206348 | reverse complement strand
GCGACCTCGGCACGCAGCTCGTGCAGGTGCGCCGGCACCCGGCCGGCGCGGGACTCCAGCGAGTCCCGCTCACGGCGCAGGCTGCCCTGGTCGTTCTTCAGCGGCACCAGCCCGTCGCGCACCTTGTCGCGCTCGGCCCGGAGCGCGGCCTGCTGCTCATCTCCGTGGGCCAGCCGCTTGCGCGCCTGCACCTGGAGCTCGGCGAACGCCGAGGCGGAGTCGAGGGC
>NZ_JBMCZA010000234.1:33098-33992 GCF_048654705.1 Nocardioides sp. CPCC 206348 | reverse complement strand
CCGCCGGTCGTCGTACTCCGCTGGAGGACGGGGTCCGGCATCGCCTCGGTCATCGAGGTCACGGCAGCCGGCGGTACCGACGACGCGGCGACAGGAGTCGCAACCGTCCGGGAGGGCGGGTTCACGACCGCCCGCAGCACCAGCCGTCGACGACGAGCTGGACGGGGCACCCGGGGAGGGAGTCGAGGCGGACGTCGGTGACGGTGCCGTCGAAAAGGTCGGCGAAGAGGTCGGGGAGGCGAAGGAGGACGGCACCCGCTGGACGCGGACGACCCGCGCCGACGGGGCGGCCGGCGCGCCCGCGGGACGCACCGCCAGACGTTGCAGGGGCAGCCCGGGACCGGGCAGCACGCTCGAGCGCTGGATGGAGGTGCTGAGGCCGCCGACGTGCAGGGGCGCGACGTCCCCCCGCATCGAGGGCGAGATCGGGGGTTCGGGAACCACCGCCTCCCCCACGGGTACGACGTCCGATCGGCCCGCGCTCGCAACGACGGCCGGTGCGACCGGATGGTCGTGATCCGGGTCGGCGCAGTCGTCGGGGTGGACCGCCTCGACGGCCTCCCCGGGCCCTTCCTCGGCCGACTCCCCGGTCGACTCCGCGGACGGCGCGGACCCCAACGTCGGTGCGGCCGTGGGCGACGCATCGAGCGTGCTCGCCCGTTGCAGGGGCATTCCCGGAGCAGGCGACGGCATCGGGGGTGCAGCGTTCACACCCGGCAACGAGACCTCGGTGAAACCGTTGTCAGCGGCGCGCTGCGCCTGCAGCGCAGGACCGGGCTGCTCGGCGGGCGGCGAGCCCAGGGCCGTCGGGGGCACCTGGGACAACGGCGGGCCGAACCCCAGCCGCGGGCGCTCCCCCGCGACGGCCTGGCCGACGACCGGAGTGGCCGACCC
>NZ_JBMCZA010000234.1:32815-33039 GCF_048654705.1 Nocardioides sp. CPCC 206348 | reverse complement strand
GTCGGCGCCAGGGTCGAGGTGACCGGCAGTGTCGGTGCCGACGCGGGAGCGTCGGGCGTCGCCCGCCCGGACGTGTCGGTGTCGTGCGGGTGCCCGTGGGCGGCGGTCGCCGGCCCGGCTTCGGCAACGGCAGACCGCTGCACGAACGGCAGCCCCGCGGGGCTCGCCCGCACGAGGGACCGTGGCGGCTCGGGAATCGTTGCGGGGGCACTGCTCTCCGCGGT
>NZ_JBMCZA010000234.1:22358-32731 GCF_048654705.1 Nocardioides sp. CPCC 206348 | reverse complement strand
GCATCGTTGCCGGCATCGATCTCGGCGACCTCCGCGTCCGTCGCGCGCTGGATCGATCGCTGGACCCGGGGCCGGGGCGGCGGGAGCAGCGTGAGCTCGGGCCCCGCAGCAGCACGCTGGACCGGCGTTCCGAGGCCGCGACCGTCGCCGTCGATCAGTCCGTGGGGCGCACCGTCGGCCACGGCGTGGGTCATCGACCCCGTGAACATCGGCGACGCCCAGGCGCCCGGTTCGAACCCGCGGCTGAGCGGCCTGATCGGCTCGGCCAGCTGTCGCTGGATGGGAGGCAGGAAGGCCCACCCCATCGGAGACGGAGCCGGCGCAGGCGCGGGCGCCGGGGTCGCAGGGGTCGCCGTCGGCACCGAAGGTGCCGACGTCACCGGAGCCTTGTCCCGGCTCCAGGGCCATGACCACGCCATCGCTCAGCGTTCCTCGTTGAGCCGGTTGTTGATGGCGGCGATCTCCTGGACATACCGCAGCCGCTGGGCGTGCTCCATGTCGAGGATCGCGTCCGGTGGCCAGTGGAAGTGGTAGGCGACGTACGAGACCTCCGCATAGATGCGGTCCGCCCCGTACGTCACGATTCCCCCAGGCGCCCGCCCGACAGGTCGATCGCGAACCGGTGGGAGCACTCGGGGCAGGTGACCGCCGCACGGGTGTGGCCCTCGGCGTTGATCCGCCGGTAGAAGTCCTGCAGGAACGCCACATCACTGGCGAACATGTTCTCCACGACGTTGGCGTCGACGACGGGAAGGCCACCGAGTCGGGTGATCACCCGACCCAGGAGGACCACCGTGGTGAAGGCGGCGTTCTCCTGGACCCTCTCGTCGTACAGCGGCAGTAGTTCGTCTCGTGCCGTCGCGAGCCGCATCGTCCCCTGACGATGGGTGACGCCGTTGCCGTCGACGAAACCACGGGGCAGCTCGAAGTCGAACGTCGTGCGCAACGGTGCCTCCTGGGCCGCGGGGCGCACGGCCGCCGACACCTCCGGGGAGGCGTCGGCGAGCGCGGGACCCCGCTGCATCAGGTCACCGTCACTTCGTCGAAGCAGACCGTGAACTTCTCGGTTGCCTGCTCGGCGGCGCCGGCCTTGAGCTCGTTGACCTCGACGGTTCGTACCCAGCAGTTCGTGAAGCTGTAGGTCTTGATCGGAGCACCCATGTAGTCGAGGAGCACCACCGATGCGGTCTTCCGGGATCCGGCGACGTCGCCCTGGCTGACCGACTTGAGCCAGTCGGTCACCGTCTTGGAGTCGGTGAGACCACGGGTGACGGTGAACTCGCCGGGCTTGGGCCGACCGATCAGCTGACGTACGACGTACTTGCCGTCGCTGGTCTGCTGCTTGAGCTCGATCTTGTCGACCTCCTGCTTGAGCCCGCTGACCTGGTTGACCTTCGGGACCTGGATTCCGTCGATCGTGACCTTGAACGAATGCGCTGGCGCGGAGTCAAGGGCGTCTGCAAGTGCCATTTCTGGTTCCTACCTACTCTGCTACGAGGCTGGTGCCGCCGGAGAACTGCGACAGCTGGAAGATGACGAACTCGGCCGGCTTCACCGGAGCGATGCCGATCTGGCAGACGACCTGACCGGCGTCGATGCCCTCGGACGGGTTGGTCTCGTCGTCGCACTTGACGAAGAACGCCTCGTCGGGAGTGGTGCCGAACAAGGCACCCTTGCGCCATTCGTTGACCAGGAACGAGGAGATCGTCCGGCGGATCCGGGCCCACAGGTCCTGGTCGTTCGGCTCGAAGACCACCCACTGGGTGCCGATCAGGATCGACTCCTCCAGGTAGTTGAAGAGCCGGCGGACGTTCAGGTACCGCCACTCCGCCTCGCTGGAGAGGGTGCGCGCGCCCCAGACCCGCACACCGCGTCCGGGGAACGTGCGCACGCAGTTGATGCCGACCGGGTTGAGCAGGTCGTGCTCGGCCTTCGTGATCGCCGTCTCGAGCCGGAGGGCTCCGCGGACGACCTCGTTGGCCGGCGCCTTGTGCACGCCCCGGGTGTTGTCGCTGCGCGCCCAGATGCCGGCCATGTGGCCCGACGGTGGCACGAAGGTGTTGGCGCCGGCGGCAGGATCGAAGACCTCGACCCACGGCCAGTACATGGTCGCGAACTTCGAGTCGTAGCCCGCGTCGTGGACCCGCCACTGGTGCACCTGCTGGGCGTTGAGGCCCGGCGGGGTGTCGAGGATCGCGACCCGGTCACCCATCAGCTCGCAATGGGCGATCATGCCCAGCTGCACGGCCTTGAAGGTGTCCAGGTCGATGGCGCCCTGCTGGAGCGCGGCGGCCAGGTCGGGAGCCGAGACCATGGTGACCTCGTCGATGGCCTCCAGGCCGCCGAACCCGGTCCGCTGGGCGACGTCGCCGACGTAGTCACCGGCACCGAGGTTCTCGGTCGTCGGCGGCACCGGCGCGGCCTTCGGCTCGGTCAGCTCGACGCTGCCCTGGGCGATCGGCGTCAGCGCGCTGCCCTGGGAGATCTCCTCGAATGAGATGACCTTCGAGGCCTGGTTGACCTTGGTGGCGACGTTGTTGTCCTGCCCCATCGTGGTCACGTTGTCGTAGGTCTCGGTGGGCTTCCCGTCCACCTTCACGACGAGCTTGAACTCACCTTCGGCTGCCTTCTCGCCGCTGGCCGGTTCGACCGAGAGCTCGATCGACTTCTCGGCCTGGACGCCCTTGGCGATGGAGGTGACGTTGTAGCCGCCGAGCGCGGCCTGCTTGGGGGCCGCAATGGCCTTGGGGGTTGCTGGACCGCCCTTGCGTCCGCTGTTGGGCGCGATCCGTACGACGAAGCAGTTGCCTCCGCCGTTGAGGAACCAGCCGTAGACGGAATGGGCGAGGTAGGAGTTCTCGACGAAATCTCCGAAGTTCTCCGAGAACTGCGACCAGTTGGACACAAGGGTCGGCTCGTTGACCGGTCCCTTGGCTGCCAGACCAACGAATGCGGCGACCGAGGTCCCCACACCCTCGATCGGCCGTGTCCCCGCCGGCATCTCCTCGACGTAGACCCCGGGCGAGAGGTAGTTCGGCATGGTGCCTCCTGAGTTATCGACTTCCCTCAGCGTGGCCCTGATTGACGACCACCGGCAGGTCTCCTAGGTCGCCCTGTCAGGAAGCGTCTCGTGCCCGATGAGGCAGGTCCCGGGAGTGGGCCTGGCTCAGGACGTCATTTCCTCTTCTTCGCCCTCTTCCTGGCGCTGGACGACGGAGCCGAGGCTGGAGTCGTGGGAGGTCTGGGCGGTCTCCTCCTCCTCGGCCTCGTCGGCCTGCCGCTGCACCACGGGGCCGAGGCTGGCGTCATGCGCGGTCTGCACGTCGTCGTCCTCCGCGTGGCGCTGGACGGGCCGGGCCATCACGGCTTCCGCGTTGGAGGACGCCTCCCGTTCGAACCTGTCCGACGGGTCGCTGACCGAGACGCCTCCGCCGACAGGTGTCCCGTCGACAGGGCCATTGCGCTGCTGGACCACGTGGGTCAGCTCGTGGGCGAGCATCGTCTGGCCGGCCGTGGAACCCGGGTCGTAGGCGCCGCGCTGGAAGACGATGTTCGAGCCCACGGTGTAGGCGTGGGCACTGACGGACTTCGCGGACGCGTCGGCCTTGTCACCGGTGTGGACCCGGACGTCGCTGAAGTCCTCCCCCATCCGGGACTCCATGTCCTTGCGCACAGGAGCGTCGATCTCCTGGCCGCTGCCGGAGACGACGTCGTGCACGGACGACCCCTCGTCCTCCATCAATTGCGCCGTCGCGGCATTGCCTGCGGCGCGCTGCAGGCCGATCACGCCGGTCCGGCCCATGACGTCCTGCCGGCCGGCCATCGCGGCCTTCATGGTCAGGTGGTCGGGGCCCTCGACCTTGGCGCGTGCGGCCTCGGCGACCGTGAGATCGTCAGCGTGTTCGTGGTCGTGCAGGTGCATGGCTGCCTCCAGGTCGGACTGGTGCCCACGTTGCTCCGCCGACGCCCGCTCGCCAAGCACCGGACCACGATCTCCCGGGGCAGACGCTGTTGCCCGTTCGGGCAACAGGTCAGGCGTTGTCGCGGAGGACGTGCCAGTAGACGCCGAATTCAGACTCCAGGCAGAGCCGACCGAGCTTGCGGTACTCCCGGTGCACGGCCGTCACCAGGTGCTTCATGCCGATGACACCGGTGTCCGCAGCAGCGAGGTAGGCCGCGGTCACCGCGGACGAACGGATGGATCCGCCGGCGAGCTCGAACGACTTGGCCAGGAAGTCGATGTCGACGTCGGGCTCGCGGCGGATGGTGCGGCCCAGGCAGCTGTCCCACAACGACTTCCGGCCGCCCTCGTCGGGCACAGGGAACTCGACGACGACGTCCAGGCGCCGGGTGAACGCGTCGTCGATGTTCGCGCGCAGGTTGGTGGCCAGGATGATCAGGCCGTCGAAGGACTCCATCCGCTGCAGCAGGTACGCGCTCTCCACGTTGGCGTAGCGGTCGTGGGACGACTGGACCTCCGACCGCTTCCCGAAGACGGCATCGGCCTCGTCGAAGAGCAGTACGGCGTTGACGCCCGCCGCTGCCGTGAAGATGCGTTCCAGGTTCTTCTCGGTCTCGCCGATGTACTTGTCCACGACCGTGGCGAGGTCGACGACGTACAGCTCGAGCCCGAGGTCGTGCGCGATCACTTCGGCGGACATGGTCTTGCCGGTGCCGGAGTCGCCCGCGAACAGCGCGGCGACACCGATGCCGCGCCCTCCGCCGGGGCGCATCCTCCACTCGACGAGGACCCTCTCGCGGTGACGGGACCTCAACGCGACTTCCTGCAGGGCCGTCAGCACCGTCGGGGGTACGACGAGATCGGCCCACGACACGGCGGGTTCCACCCGCCGGGCCAGCCGGTCCAGCGCGGAGCCGTTCTCCGCCCGCGCGCCCAGCACGATGTGACGGGGTCCGACGGCGCCACCCGCGACCGACGCCTGCAGCTGGGCGGACTTCGCCGCACGAAGGACGTCCTCGGGCCGGAGACGGAACTGGTCGGTGGCCGCGAGCACCTCGGCACCGGCACCCGCCCCGGCGAGCGCGAAGCGCCAGAGCTCGCGACGCTCGGACGTCGTGCTGTCCGGAACGGCCAGCTGGAGCACCGAGTGGACCGACCATTCGGGGTCCCAGACCCGGGAACCGACCATGATCAACGGGCGGGGTTCGGACAGGAGGTGGGCGGCCAGGACCGGACGCTCCTCGAGGGCCGTCACCGGCCCGGCCACGATGCCCGCGCCGGACAGGCGGGCTTCCCGCGCCGCGATCCGGGCCAGGCGATCGGGATCGGGCTGGCGCAGCAGCCGGGTGAGGTCGAGATGGATGGCACGATGTCCGGTCAGCCGCAGTGCCTCGGCGGCCAGCACCCGGCCCGAGCCGGTCTCGGGCTCGCGCAGGTAGATGAGGGGCACGGCCTTCTCGATCGCCCGGGCGAGCGGGGAGGGGTCGCCCCACGGGACATCGGGCACCTCGATCACGACGGGCGCCAGCGCCACGTCGACGGCATCGCCCCCGAGCAGGTGGGACACGACCCGGTCGGGCACGCCGACTGATCTCCCGCCGAAGGGCCGCCCCGGTTCGTCGAGCTCGACCAGGCCTCCGGTCACGAGCGGACCGTGCAGCAGGTGGGCGTACCCCTCCGGGGTGCCGAGCGGCACGCCGGCGAGCTCGAGCGCCACGGCCACCGACGGCCGTCGTCGGCTGACGTCGTCATTCAGGTAGCCGAAGAGGCCCTCGAAACGCGGATCCACGTCGGCGGCCATGCCGATGAGGAGCAGGTCGATGTCGATGGTGTCGAGGCCGAAGTTCGCCGCCAGGTCCCTGAGCCGCAGCGGCACTCCCGCGTCCTCGGCCTCGTCGGCAGCGGACTCGACCTCCGCCACGCTCGACAGCGCCGACCAGTCGGCGAGCAGCCGCGGGCCAGCCAGCAGCCGGTCGACGGCAGCATCGTCGAGGTAGAGGCCCCGGAACGGGTCGTCCGGGTTGGGGTCCACCGCGCGACGGGCCTCCACGAGCGCCCGGATGCGCTCTTCGATCACGGCGAGACGGCCCAGGACATGGGCCAGACTGCGGCGTGACATCAGGTCTTGCCCCGACCTCGAGCGCGGGCACTGCCCAGGTTGATGAGCCCGCCGGCACCGCCGGCACCACCGGCACCGCCGCCGCCACCCGCACCACCGCCACCGCCACCCGACGGCGTGTTGGCGACGAGGGAGCCCTTGCCCGCCTTCTTGAACGCTGCCGCGCGCCCCTCGAACGCCACGCCACCGACGACGTTGCCGTCCTCGTCGAGCTCGAGTCCGAGCCTGGCCGCGGCCTCCTTCGACGGACCCGGGGGTTCGTGGGCCTTGCGCCTGCTCTCGCCCCCGTGGACCACGTCGGTCGTGTCGATGGTGATGCCACCCTCGACCGGCGGCCCGGCGGCGAAGGACCTGCCTGTCCACATCGGAGCGACCACCACGAGGTCGAGTGACGGCTTCAGCTCGCCACCCAAGGCCGACCAGACGTCGGCGAACGCACGGTCCTCCGGCGGGGGCAGGCCGATGGTGACCTTCACCGGCTCGCGTGGTTCGGCGAGCGGACCGACCACCAGGTGCTTCGGCAGGGCGTCGTACTTCAGGAACGCGCGGAGCAGGGAGTCGAGCACGCGGTGCTCGTCCTCGGGGCGCTGGGTCCAGGCCGTGAGCAGATAGCTGAGCTTGTAGAAGCGGGGCGCCGGCACGCGACCGACCACCTGCCCGGTCTCCGGGTCGAGCGTGTCCAGGAAGCCCGCGGCGCGGTGCTTCATGTCCTCGCGGATGTCGTAGAGGTACATGTTCACCGTCGGCGCGTTCCGCCGGGCCGCCCAGTCCTTGGTCGGCGCGTCGAACACGACGTCGATGTCCCCGTCGACCGCATCGGCGCGGACGATCTCGCGCAGCGCATCGTCGACCTGAGAGATCACGGCCTACCCCCGTCCGACCAGGTCCGGTGGGGACAGGGAGCGCAGCACGATCAGGATGTCGCCGGTGACCGGGGTGAACTCCTCGGTCGTGCTCGTCGCCGTGATCGTCCGATCTCCCAGTTGCTCACGCCGCAGGATCAGCACAGGCCGCCTGATGGTGCCGTCGGCGAGGACCGTGATCGGGGCAGCGTGGATCGGGAGACCCTCGCCGACGCCCCAGCTCAGGACGACCTGCGTGCTGGGGGGCATGTTCTCGCCGTACGCGAGGACGACCTGGCCGGGCCGGGCCACGGCCGGCACCAGCCGGATCGCGGGCTGCAGCACCGGGAGCTCGAGCGTGTCCTTGTTGTTCGGGAGCACCGGGTCGATCGTCGTGGCGTTGACCTTGGCCGTCAGGGTGAAGTCACCCTCGGTCGCCGTGGTGAGGACGACCCGGTACAGCGCATCCGTGCCGGGCGCGATGTTCCCGAGGCTGCAGAGCAGGCCGGCGGGCAGGCAGGCAGGCGTCGGCTGGAGCGGAGGTGTCAAGGGATCCGGACCGGGCACCGGGGCCGCGGCGGCCACACCCGCCGGCCAGCTGACGATCAGCTTCGCCCCCTGCGCGATCTGGGGGCCGAGGTTGCGGACCCGGACTAGCACGATGCGCTTCCCGCCGACGTACCCGGTGGGCTTGTCGATACCGAGGAAGACGGCCAGGTCGGCTCGTGGTGGCGCCACGAGCATCACCTGGTACGTCGCGGTGGCGGTGTTGTTGGCGGGCACGGGATCCACCGACGTGCTGGTCACCGTCGCCGTGACCGTGCCGGCAGCGACGGGCACGGGATGGCTGAACGTGACGACATAGGTGACGACCCCGTCCACCGGCAAGGACCCGATCGTGCACCCCGTGCCGTCGGCCGCGCAGACCACCGGAGGACCGCTGGCGGTGGTCGCGGAGATGATCGTCGCGCCGGGCGAGAGTGCCGTGGCGAGGACGACGCCCAGAGCGGTGTGGGGTCCCAGGTTGGTCACCGTGAACGTGGCCGTCAGCGGTGCGCCGACGCTGGCCGGCGACCCGGCCACCGCGGCCGTCACCGCGACGTCGCCCCGAGGTGTCGGCTGGTACGTCGGCTCGGTCTCGGGACCGCGCTCGTCGGTGATCACGGCCAGGCCGGTGGCGTCCGGCAGGATCCGGTAGATCCCCCGCTGGTCGGGTTGCCCCATCGGCTGTGCGCTGAAGGCGATCTCGCTGCTGTCCGGGGCCCAGGCCGGATCGTCGGCCCACGCCAGCGTCGCCTGCGCCTCGGTGGTGTTGCCGTTCCAGGGAGGACGAGTGAGACCCTCGGTCTCGACGGTGAACTCGTTGAGGCTGTTGTCCTGGATCGTGCCCAGGACGAGGGCACCCGAGTTGACGAAGACGATGGCTGAACCGTCCGGAGCCCAGGCGGGGTGGCGTCCGGTGAGGTCGTCGCAGAACTCCGGGCAGGTCCTCGCGCGGACCCCGACGCTCTCGGTCTGCACCGGCACGACCCAGATTCCGTCGTCGTTGGTGGGGAGCGTCTCGCCGCGCGCCGGCAACAGGTCACCCCCAGCTGCCCAACCGGGTCCGGGGCGGTGCAGGAACGGGCCGGGATCCGGGTTGCAGCACGGCTGGATCATCCGCCGGAGGACCAGCTGGGTGCCATCGGGCGACCAGTCGGGGTCCGTGTCTGCCCACGAGTGGTGGTCCAGCTCCGGATCCACCGCGTCGAAGTCGAGGCGCGGCGTGATGACGAAGATGCTCTCCGCGACCAGGTCGACGACGTACACCCTCGGGCTGGCCGTCGACGCGGTGGAGGCGGGCAGCGACTCGCGGACGAAAGCGATGCGGGTGCCGTCCGGCGACCAGACCGGGTCCCGGTCGCGATCTGTCGGTTGATGGGCCGTCATGGCGGCGAGCGAGACGGGATCGGTCCCGTCCGCATTCGCCACCCAGATCTCCCGCTCCAGCGGAATGATCGAGTCGCTCACACCCACCTGCCGGCTGAAGGCGATCCGACCTCCGTCGGGCGAGTAGTCCGGGCCGGCCTCGTCCACCCGGATCTCGTCGTCGATGATCTCGTCGATCAGCGGAGGCGTGCTGCGGTCGGTCCCGTCGACACGGACGTCGGAGATGTCGGCATCGAGCACCCGGCTGTCCGTGGGGTCGATGGAGGTGTGCAGGGCGCGGGCGGTGTACGCGATCTCGCCGGCGGTGTCGCTCGTGGATCCACCGACGAAGCCGTCGAGCCAGGTCGGGTGGGTCTCGGCGACCCCAGGGGTGGTGAAGACGGGGCTGTCGCGGAAGAAGTGGGGTTCCGGTTCCAGGCTGTCGGGTGGGTCATAACGCGCGGTGGCGATGTCGCCGTAGGGATCCTCCTCGCGGCGGGTGTAGGCGATGTAGGGGTTGATCTCCCCGAAGTTCTGGACCCAGGCCGCTTCGCTCGACACGGGAGGGATCTCCTCGTCCGTCCAGGGGTTCCAGTTGTGCTCGGGGTTGAACACATCGAGCAGCCGAATCGAGCCCTCCGGCCGGTCCTGGTCCGAGGTGAAGGCCACGGTGAGTGCGCCCGTGAGGTCCGGAGCGACGGCCGGTTGGGTCTCTGCGTGCCCGGGGGTGAAGGTGATCACCTCGGGCGGGCCGAACGCCGCCGGGTCACCGTCCCACTGGGGGGAGCTGGCCGTGAACTGGAAGCTGATCACCGCCAGGTCGGGCAACTCCCCTTCCTCCGCGGTGCTGTAGACGATCCCGTACGTGCCGCCGCCATCGAAGTTCTCCACGACGAACGGACTCGGCCAGAGGTCGTCGCCAGGGGAATCCGGGGTCAGGTTCGAGATGGTCCAGTTGCAGTCGCCGTCATCTGACCGGATGGCCGCATAAATGTCCCAGTCACCGTCGGCGTCCGAGGCGAAGAAGACCTCCCGGTCCCCGTCCGTGCCCGGCACGGGATGGGTCTCCACGTCGTCGTTGTCGCAGGTGATCCGCGTGAGGCCGCCGTCGGAATCCTCGTGGTACACCTCGCCCTCGGGGGTGTCCACCGTGCTCACCCAAGCCAGAGCGGACTCGCCGGGCGTCCTCGACAGCTCACCCTCGTGGACGGGGCGGTCGACGTACCCCAGCTCCGGCGCGTCCACCAGTCCGAGCGACTCCACCGTGCCGGTGTCGCCCGACAGGCCACCGTGGAAGGTACTCATCGTCACGCCACGCGAATAAACCTGGTCGCGCTCGTCGGTGAACGCGACGCGCGACTCCGGCGGGAGCGCCGCGGCGACGGCCCGGGCCGCGGGCGAGGGAAGTGCGCCGGTGACGAGCGCGGGCAGCACGACTACTGGCGACACCGCACATGCGAGTGCCACCGCCGTGAGGCGCTTGCTCTTCACCAGTCGTCTCCTCATCGCGATGACTTGATCGTCGTACTCCCGAAGGGCACGC
>NZ_JBMCZA010000234.1:22175-22348 GCF_048654705.1 Nocardioides sp. CPCC 206348 | reverse complement strand
GGCGCTTGCTCTTCACCAGTCGTCTCCTCATCGCGATGGATCGATCGTCGTACTCCCGAAGGACGCGTGGGTGCGCGCCGGGGCAGCAGGAGGGGCGACCCCTCCGGCTGTTCGGGCAATCTCAGATGAGGCCCTGGCGCAGCGCATAGGCCACCGCATGCGACCGGTTGCGC
>NZ_JBMCZA010000234.1:21954-22165 GCF_048654705.1 Nocardioides sp. CPCC 206348 | reverse complement strand
CTGGAGCCGCGACGTGATGTCGTGCAGCACGTTCTTCACGGTGCGCTCGGAGTAGGCCAGCTGGCAGGCGATCTCGCCCGTGTCGCAGCCGTCCGCCACCAGGCGCAGCACCTCGATCTCGCGCGCGGCCAGGCCGTTGAAGGCGATGCCCTTCGGCCCGAGTACGCCGCGCTGGAGGGCACCGACCTGGTCGAGGAGCCGGCCGAGCAGG
>NZ_JBMCZA010000234.1:10141-21944 GCF_048654705.1 Nocardioides sp. CPCC 206348 | reverse complement strand
CGCGCGGCCAGGCCGTTGAAGGCGATGCCCTTCGGCCCCAGCACGCCGCGCTGGAGCGCACCGACCTGGTCGAGGAGCCGGCCCAGCAGATCCGGCGGGACGGTGCCTTCGTTGCGGGCGGCCGCGAGGATCGCATTCACCAGGCGGTCGGCGCTGGCGTCGGGTCGGCGCAGGACACCGACCACTCCGGCCTCGACGACGTTGACGAGGTCGGTGTCGTCCAGGCCACCGACGACGAGCACCGTGCTCGGGCCGGTGCTGTCGCGGCGCAGCTTGCGCAACAGGTGCAACGACTCCTCGTCGACCCGGTCCGCGACGACCACGGCGACCGCGGCCTGTCCGGCTTCCTCCTCGGTGACGATCCGCACCTCGGGACGCGGACGCAGATGGCTGACGACGCCCGCCTTGAGGATGGGGTCGATGGCGTGGACGTGGACTCTGACGTGACGATCCATCATGCGGATGCACTCCTGTCGGGCTCGAACGCGACCGCTGGGAGGGGCGGTCCTGAGGAGCACACCAGAGGGCACTCTCTGTGCACTCAACAGTGGCTCAACGGGCACATCCGATTGCCCGTAAGTCCTCCCCTGCGACGGGTGGCCGGACCATCCCGAGGTCCTAGCGTTGCCAGCGTGACGACTACTGCAAGCCTTGAATCCCCGACGGTCCAGCTGGACCCCGGGTCGGAGGCAGTGATCCCGCTCCAGATCAAGAACAACGGCACGGTCGTGGAGGGCTACGACATCACCGTTGTCGGTGGACCTGCGAGCTGGGCGACTGTCGAGCCCGCACAGGTGTCGCTCTACCCCGGTACGGCGACGACGGCGACCGTGACGTTCCGGCCGCCCCGCTCCGCGAGCACGCCGGTGGGCTCCCAGCGCTTCGGTGTCGTCATCACGCCGCGGGACAACCCGAACAACGCCGTCGTGCCCGAAGGGGTCCTGGAGATCCTCCCGTTCCTCGACACGACGGCCGAGCTGGTCCCGCGGACCTCCCAGGGGCGGCGGGGCAAGCACCAGGTGGCCATCGACAACCGGGGCAACGTGCCGGTGAACGTCCTGGTCCACGCCGCGTCGGAAGGCAACCGGGCCCTGCTCGGCGTCAACCCGGTCGGGCTGATCATCCCGCCGGGCGAGGCCCGCTTCACCAAGGTTCGCGTCAAGGGGCGTCGCGCCATCTGGCGGGGCCAACCCGTCACCCACAACTTCGTCGTCGACGTCACCCCGGAGAACAGCACCCCGGTGGAGCTCGAGGGCACCTACGTCCAGACGCCCGTCATCCCCAAGTGGCTGATCTGGGCGCTGCTCGGCCTGCTCCTGCTGGCCGGCCTGCTGGCCGCGCTGTGGTTCACGCTCCTGAAGCCGACCATCGAGTCGCAGGCCAAGGAAGCAGCCGAGGAAGCCGCGGCCGACGCCGAGAAGGCGGCCGGGGAAGCCAAGAAGAACGCCGAGGCGGCGAACGGTGCCGCGACCAACGCACAGAAGTCCGCCGACAAGGCCGACCAGGTCGCCGGCCAGAAGCCCGCCCCCAAGGTGATCGTCACCGAGGTCTCGCGGCGGCTCTTCGCCGACCCGCTGGACAACGCGACCGAGGCCGCGACCTACCCAATCACCGACGAGGGTGTCTACCGCCTGACCGACGTGGTGCTGAGCAACCCGCAGGGCGACTTCGGCCGCGCGGTGCTGTCCGTCGACGGCGAGGTGCAGATGGACGTGGCGCTGGAGAACTTCCGCGACCTCGACTTCCACTTCGTCTCGCCGATCGTGGCATCCGACCAGATCCGCCTGGTCGTGACCTGCCGGACGCCGGGAACGCCTCCCGACGCCCCGCCGGCCACCCGGTGCGACACGTCGGCACTGCTCGGCGGTGAGCTGTCGGTCCCGGCCAGCTGATCCGCAGACGGGAAGGGCGTCAGGGCTGGGTGGCCCGGGCGCCCTTCAACAGGTCGGCGGTCGACTCGACCACGCCCAGCGAGGCGAGCACCGAGGCATAGGAACGCCGGGCCCGCTCGGCCGCCGCGACATCCTGCGCGGCGTCGTACGCCTTGACCAGGAGGCGCCAGGAGGCGTCCCGGCAGGGCTCGATCTCGATGCTGCGCTGGGCGGCGACGGCGGCCTCGGCCGCACGGCCCTCGGCGAGCCGGAGCTCACCGAGGAGCGCGGCAGCCTGGGCCGCACGCACCCGGTATCGGTCACGAACGCCCACGGCCCACTCCGATGGCCCGTCCTCGGGAAGGACGTCACCCGTGTAGGTCTGCAGGGCGAGGTCCAGGGCGGCGGCGGCTCGCCCGACGTCACCGCGGGCACGCCACTCGTCGGCCTCCCGGGTGCGCAGGTCGAAGTCGCGGAGGTCGGACACCGACCCGTCCGGCAGGGCGAGGGAGTAGCGATCGCCGTCACGGACGACGAGGTGGCTCGCGCCGCGGGCGACGCCGGGCTCGAGTGCGGCGCGCAGGCTCGAGACGCAGACATGGAGGTTGTGGGTGCCGGCGTTGCTGTCGAGCTGCGGCCACATCGCGTCGACCAGCATCTCGCGGTGGACCGAGGTCCCGGCGTGCAGGGCAAGGACGCGGAGCAGGGCGCGGGCCCGCGGCCGCACGCCGTCGAACCCGGGCGCCACGCCCCTCACCAGGATCTCGAAGCCGCCGAAGCAGCGGACCTCGATGGGAGCCGCCCGATCGGCCACGACGACCTCGGGTCGCCGCTCGGCGCTCTTCTCCATCCACTCCCACGGCCGGCAGTCGAAGCCGATCCGGTCGGCCTCCGCGGTCGCGTCGGCCAGCAGGTTCGGATCACGACGCAGCGTGCCGAGCACGCCCCAGGCCAGGGCCAGCGCCCCGGGCACCTGGGCCGTGTGGGCGAACCCGACGGCGAGCTCGGCCTCGCGAGCAGCATCGGGCGAACCCGTCCAGGCACCGGCGAGGGCCAGGCCACCGCGCGCCCATGCCTCGAGCGCGGGCGCGCCGAGCAGTCGGCAGCGGCGGACGAGGTCGTCGAACTCGGAGACCGACGGCTGGCCGGCGCGGGCGCTGAGCACGGCGTGCAGGGCGGCCAGGACGAGCGCACCCCAGCGGTCCCCCATCGCGTCGGCCTCGTCGCGGCGACGCGGGAGGCTGACCGGGTCCGCGATCCCGCCGGCGAGCCTGCTGACCCACGGCACGCCGCCCCGCTCGGCTTCGTCGACGAGGCGTTCGACGCCGGCCGGCCCGGACAACAGGGCGGTCAGTGCGGACAGCGCCAACGCCACGGGATGCTCCGAAGGCGGTACGTCGGCCAGGCGGCGCGCCGACACGAGGTCACCCGCGACGGCGCAGTCCACCGCCTGGAGCAACCGGTGCTCCAGGTCCTGGTGTCCGTGGCTTCTCCCTGAGTAGCGCAGGGGGTCGGGGCGGTGGACAGCGGAGCGGAGCCGTTCGAACCAGGGGCGCCCCGGCGTGAGGTCGCCCTCGATCCACATCCGCAGGGCCCTGCGCATCCATTCGTCTGCTGCGACCAGGGCCGGGGACGTGTGCAGCACCCGCGGACCGAGCTCGTCCTGCGCCGCCTCCAGGCGGCCCGACCTCAGCTCGCGCACCGCGCGTGCGATCGGTCGCCACGCACCCTTGACGCACGCGGCATCGAGCCAGTCCAGGTCCGGGTCGGACAGCACCGCCAGGGCGTTGGCGTCGAGTACGGCGGCCGCCGCATCCCACGCGCCCGCCGCGACATAGGTGCGAACGGCTGACGCGGGCTGGCCGTCCGCCTCCATCCGGGCCGCGCAGGCCAGCACCCGAGCACGGAAGTCGTCGGCACCGATCTCGTCAGCGAGCTCGTCCAGGAGCTGGTGGCGCACCACCCGGGCCAGGGCGTACCCGCCGGGCACACCCCGCACGAGCCCCTGGCGCACCAGGCGCTGGAGCCAGGCGCCACAGTCCACGCCGACGAGGTCCCGACAGCGGTCGGCGGTGAGCAGCTCCAGTGGGGCGGTCTGGCGCAGCAGCCGCACGTCCGCGGCGTCGAGGCCGGACAGGATCTCGCGGGCGACGTACCCCATCGCGAAGGTGGCGCCGCCGGACAGGTCCTGCAACGCGTGGCGACGTGCGTGGTCGCCCGAGCCGCGCGTGGCCTGGTTGAACATGTGCAGCGCCGCAGCGAGGCCGTCGGTCTGACGGGTCAGCAACCAGCCGTCGTCGTTGGTCAACGGCTCCCCGTGCACGGAGCGGAACAGCTCGTCGGTCTCGGGTTGCCGAAAGCGCAGCGCATCGATGCCGACGACGACACTGGGGAACTCCGAGCGCGCGAGGTTGAGGGACAGCTCGGCGCGGGACACCACCACGACCCGCGCGGTCGTCGCCTGGAGGATGTCCTCGATCAGGTGGGCGACCTCGGGATGGTCGACGTGGTGGAAGTCGTCGATCACCAGGACCGGGGTGCCGTCGTACTCGGCCAGCCGATCGATGAGGGACTCGCGGCAGGTCGCTCGTGGGTGGCTGGGTGCCAGGAGGTGGACAGCGTCGGCGAGGCCGCGGATGGACTGCGCGATCCGGTCGGTGTCGCGTGAGGTGGCCCGCCACCAGGCGATGTCCGCGGGCGAGGTACGCGCCCAGTGCGCCAGCGCAGTCGTCTTGCCGACCCCGGCCGGCGCAACCACGGCACCGATCCTGGCCTGCAGGAAGCCGTCGAAATGTCGGTTCAGGCGGGCCCTCACGAGTCCGGGCGCGTCCGGCACACCGGTGAGCTCGGGCCGCTCGGGGCGGATCGGCGTCCTGCCGGGGAGGCTGATCCGGTCGGCACTGGTCATCACGACCGGTCCGGCTGTCGCAGGCGTCGCAGGTGCGGTGGGCGTCGGCTCAGCCTGCAGTCCCGGCCCCATCACCCGCCTCCTTCGTCGTCCCGTCGACAGCGGGACCCGCGTCACGCCAGCACCGGCATGTCCTCGCTGTCCCGCGAGAAGTATTCAGGCGAGGGCTCCAGGTCCGATACAGGGAAAACCCTCGATTCCCTGCATAGCGGAAAAATGTCCATCTGTCAGACACAACGACAAATCGGGCAGCATTTCGTCCACAGGCGGCTGGCCCCAAAGGCCCGCGAACCGGGGTCCCGGGGCACGGTGATCCCCATGTCCCGCCGTTCCCCGCAGCCCTCTGCCCGCCTCCTGGTACTCGTCGCGACCACCCTCGTTGCCCTCCTGGGCAGCCCCGGCGCCGTCAGGGCTGCGGACGATCCGGTCGGGTCGTGGCCGCTGGAACCCCGCCCCCAGGTGATCGGGCGCTTCGACCCACCGGACGATCCATGGGGCTCCGGGCACCGGGGCGTGGACCTCGGCGGCCGGGTCGCCCAACCGGTCCGCAGCGCACTCCCCGGGCGGGTGGCGTTCGCGGGGCGGATTGCCGGGCGCGGTGTGGTGGTGGTCAGCCACGGCGACACCCGGACGACGTACGAACCCGTGACGGCGGTGGTCGCGCCCGGGGACGCAGTGGCTGCCGGCGACGTCGTCGGCCACCTCGAGCTGGTCGGGTCACACTGCTTCCCGCAGGCCTGCCTGCACTGGGGCTGGCTCCGGGGCGAGACCTACCTCGATCCGCTGCGCCTGGTCGGCGGCGGTCCGGTCCGCCTGCTCCCGCTGTGGCAGGACCGCGGACTCACGCCCGTGGGTGGGCTTGCTGATAGGCCCTTCGGAGTCGGTCGGTGGTGACATGGGTGTAGCGCTGCGTGGTCGCCAGCGATGCGTGGCCGAGCACCTCCTGGACCGACCGGAGATCGGCACCGCCCTCCAGCAGGTGGGTGGCGGCGGTGTGGCGGAGGCCGTGCGGCCCCAGGTCCGGCGCCCCCGGTACGTCGGCCAGGCGCCGGTGGACCAGGGTGCGTACCGCGCGCTGGTCGATCCGGGCTCCGCGGGCGCCGAGGAACAGGGCCGGACCCGACCCGGGTCGGGCGAGGTCGGCACGGGCGGACTTGACCCAGCGGTCGATCGCCGCAGCCGCGGGATGCCCGAACGGAACCGTCCGCTCCTTGCGTCCCTTGCCGAAGACCCGGACCACGTTGCGGTCCCGGTCCACGTCATCGACGTCGAGCCCGCACAGCTCCCCCACCCGCATGCCGGTGGCGTAGAGCAGCTCGAGCATCGCGACGTCGCGCACCCCGATGGGGCTGCCGTCGTCAGCGAGCGCGGCAGCCGCGGCAATCAGTTCGTTCGCCTCATCGACCCGCAACACCGAGGGCAGGGTGCGGTGCGGCTTGGGTGAGCCGAGTGCCGACCCCGCGTCCGTCGGGGCACGCTCCGTCCGGGCCAGCCAGGCCGTGAAGACCCGTGCTGCCGTGGCGCGGCGCGCGAGCGTCGTGCGGGACAGTCCCATCGTCTGCTGCTTGGCGAGCCAGCTCCGCAAGGTCCGCAGGTCGAGCTCGGCGATGTCGTCCAGGCCCAGCCGCGCCGCGTGGTCGAGCAGCCCGACCATGTCGCCGAGGTACGCCGACACCGTGTGCGCCGCGAGGTCGCGCTCGGACACGAGATGCCGCTCGTAGTCACCCAGCACCCGCGCGAAGCCCTCGGGCAACGCATCGCGGCTGTCGGCGGTCGCGGTCACTGATCGATCGTAGGTCGCCGTACGCCGCCTCCGGCCGCGCCACGCGCGTCAGCACCGGGCACGCTCTGCGAGCCGCCAGCCGACGGGGAGCTGTTCCACGTAGCCCTCGTCGGCCAGGCCGCGCAGGACCTCGCCGACGCCCGGGACACCGAGCCCCGCCACCAGTGCGATCGACTCGGTCGAGGCGGGTACGACGACCGGCACGGCGTCGAGGACCTGCTGGGCCTTGATCGCCAGCCGGTCCCGCTCCCGCTCCGGACCGCGGGGCTCCACGACGAGGTCGTCCCCTGCCGCGCCGAGCAGCTCGAGCACCTCCTCCCCACCGGACACCAGCGTGGCGGCACCGCTGCGGATCAGCTGGTGCACGCCCTCGGACGCCACGCTCGTCAGCGGGCCCGGCGTTCCCATCACCACCCGGTTCAGCCGCTCGGCCCAGTTCGTCGTGTTGAGGGCGCCGCTGCGGACGGCCGCCTCGACCACCACCGTGCCCCGCGCCAACGCCGCGATCAGCCTGTTCCGGGCCAGGAACCGGATCCGGAACGGCGAGGCACCCGGCGGGGACTCCGAGACCACGGCGTGGTGCTGCGCGAGGTGGGCGAGCATCTCGCGGTGGGCCGCGGGATAGGCGCGGTCGGGGCCGCAGGCGAGGACGGCGACGGTGGGCGCCCCCGCGCTGAGGGCGCCGCGGTGGGCGGCGTAGTCGATGCCGAACGCCGCGCCGGACACCACGGGCCGACCAGCACCTCCGACGACGGCAGCGATGTCACCGGCCACCTGGTCGCCATAGGTCGTGGACGCGCGCGCTCCCACCACGGCCACCGACCGCTCGAGCTGGTCCAGGCGGAGCGGACCCTTCACCCACAGACCGACCGGCACCTCGCCCCGCTCGTGCAGGGGTGCGAGGTGGGCGAGGTCGTCCAGCTGGACGGGCCACTCCTCGTCGCCGGGAATCACGAAGCGGACGCCGAGCCGCTCGGCGCGCTCCAGCTCCCGCTCGGGGCGTACGTCGGCGAGGCGGGCGGCCACCGCGGAGAGCACCGAGCCGAGGTCGGGATGTTCGTGCAACGCCTTCAGGAACTCCACTCCCCCGAGCTCGCGGGTCAGGCCCAAGCAGCGGAGGTCTCCGGGCTCGGCGACGAGGCTGATCGTGGCGCGGGCAAGGCGCTCGTCGTCGGTCGTCATCCGGCCTGCTCCGACACGTCGAGGTCATACCCGCCGCGGATCGCCCGCAGGTCCACCGCTTCGCCCCGGCGCAGGCGCAGCGCGGTCTCGACCTCGGCGAGGCCGGGCACGACGTCGCGCCCGGTGCGCACCGACGCGAGGTCGGCGACGGTCCACGCCACCCGCAGCACGCGCACGGCCCCACGGGCGCTGAGTCGCCCGCGATACGTCTCCTGGTCCAGCTTCTGCTGGGCCTTCTCGGCCACCGGCCAGGTGTCCTTCAGCCGCGGACTCGGGATCTGGCTGTTCAGCCGCCAGCTGGAGTCGGCGAAGCGCCGCTGCTGGCGCTGTCGGGCGGCGCTGACCCGGGCCCGGACGTCCGCGGAGGTCTCGACCGGCCGAAACGGGTCGTGGCTCGCGGCGGTGGCCGGCTGCACGTGCCGGAGGATGTCGATCCGGTCCGCGATCGGTCCGGTCAGCCGGGTCTCGTAGGTGCGCCGGACGGGCGGTGCACACGTGCAGCGATTGGCCCGTGCGTTGGCCGCCCAGTTGCCACACGGGCACGGATTGCTGGCCAGCACGAGCATCCCTCCGGCCGGCAGGGTGACGGACTCGTCACGCCGGGCGATCGTGATGTCGCCGCTCTCCAGCGGCTGGCGCAGTGCGTCGATCACGTCGGACCTGAACAGCGGGAACTCGTCGAGGAACAGCACGCCGCAATGGGCCCGGCTGATCTCGCCCGGGTGCACCCGGCCGAGGCCGCCCCCGATGACGCTCGCCTTGCTCGCGTCGTGGTGGGGCGCTGCGAACGGCGGACGCACCACCATGCCCTGACCGGGTTCGAGGACGCCGGCGAGCGAGTGGAGCGCCGTCAGCTCCAGCGACTCCTCCGGGGTGAGGTCCGGAAGGATCGTCGGGATCCGCTCGGCGATGCTGGTCTTCCCGCATCCCTTGGCACCGGACAGCAGCAGCGCGTGCCCACCGGCAGCCGCCACCTCCGCGGCGTACTTCTCGTCCGCCATCCCGCGCAGGTCGGCGAGGTCGAGCTCGTCGAGGCGTTCGTCGCCACACCAAGTGAGCAGGCGCGAGCCCGAGGCTTCAGCGACAGGCGGCGCGTCCGGCACTTCATGACCGCGCACGGAGGCCACCACCTGGGCCAGCGAACGCACGCCGATCACGTCGACATCGGGGACCATCGTGGCCTCCTCGAGCTGCGGCTCGGGAACGTAGACGCGTCGTACGCCCCGCGCCGCCACGGCGAGGGTCATCGGGAGCACCCCGATGGCCGGGCGCAGGCCGCCGGCCAGGGTCAGCTCGCCGATGAACGCGGTGCCGGCGATGTCGCGGTGCTCGATCTGGCCGTCGGCCGCGAGCACCGTGAGCGCCATGGCCAGGTCGAACTGGGTGCCCGACTTCGGCAGGTCCGCCGGCGACAGCAGGATCGTGGTGCGCTTGGACGCCGGCCAGTCCAGGTCGCTGTTGATGATGGCCATCCGCACCCGGTCCAGTCCCTCGCGGAGCGCCGCGCCGGCCCGCCCGACGACCATGACGTTGGCCTGGCCCGGCGAGACGTCGGCCTGCACGTCGATCAGGTGACCGAGGGCACCGTTGAGCGCGACGCAGTGCGCCGTCGCGAACGGCATCAGCACAGCCCCGTGACGTGGTCGACCTGCGCCGGGCCGCGGCGGGGCCGCATCACGGCGACGAGGTCGACCCGGATCCCCGCCGGGCGGATGCCGCGCTCCTCGGCCCAGCGTTCACCAAGTCGCTTGAGACGGGCCAGCTTGGCGTCCGTGATCGCCTCGTGCGGCGTGCCGGCGACCAGGCTGGTCCGGGTCTTCACCTCGCACACCACCAGGGTCGTGCCGTCGCGGAGCACGATGTCGACCTCGCCCTCCGAGCAGCGCCAGTTGCGCTCGAGGACCGCCATCCCGAGATCACCCAGGTGCCGCGCGGCCACCTCCTCGCCGTACGCGCCGAGCGCCTGCTTCGCCTGTGCCGTGGTTGTCATGCGGGCCAGCGTCGACGAGCACCCCGACTCCGCGGCAGTACGACGAGACAACCCTGTGGACGACCGGAGTCATCCACAGGGTTGTTCTCGATTCATGGCCAGCGGCGTGACCGGAGTGACCTGAGGTCAGCCGACCAGCTTGGGCCCACCACAGGTCGGAGTCTCCTTGGCGTACACGTCCGCGCCACCCAACTGGAGTCCGAGGATGTCCTGGAGCGGCTCGATCAGCGCCGTCTGCAACGTCGCGACCAGCGGGTTCAGCACAACGCTGAGCAGGTTCTGGATGATCGGGTTCAGCACGCCGGTGAACACGGAGTTCAACGGATCGGTGATGTGCCGTTCCTTCCAGCTGCCCAGGATCAGCAGGCCGTCCCAGTAGTGCAGCACCAGGTCCGTGTTGACGGCCGGGGTGACCGTGACGGCGCCCAGGAGCATCCCGGTGCCACTGCCGACGGGTGTGGTGTAGCCGCCCGGGACCGGCACGACGACCGTCTTGTTGAAGGTCGACGACATTCCCGTACCGGCGGCGATGTTGAGGGACGTGTCGAGCGTGAGATAGGGCGGCTTGAGCAGGCTGCCGAGGCCGAGCAGCCCCAACACGTTGGTGAGCAGGCCGCCGACGGGGTCGACCGTGGCCTTGATCCCGGCGTTGGCGGAGATGCTGACGCCGCCGACGACTGCGGACGAGAGCGCCACTGTCACGCTCTCGGGGCCGGTGGGGTTGCAGGTGACCTTGGTGACCTGGGCGATGGCCTTGCCCAGGTCGATCGAGATCGCCAGGTCGATCGGTGCCACCGTGACCGAGGTGTTGAGGAGCGGCACGCTCAGCGACCGGCCGTTGATGTGGGCGCTGAGGTTGAGCCGGATCTGCGCGGTGCTGGCGGGGTCTGCGTCGCCCTTGCAGGTGGGCTTCGGCGCCTCGATGACGCTCAACGAGGTCGTGACACTGGCGACGCCCGGGAGCGAGATGCCGAGGTTCGGAATCGCGACCGCGTGGTCCTGGTTCGCCACGAAGGCGGTGCCGGTGACCAGGTCCAGCACGTTGATGCCGGCGCCCAGGGCGGCGGAGTCACCCGGCGCGAGGTTGAGGAGGTCGCCGATCGCGATCGTGGGGGTAGAGGCCCCCACGGTGATGCTGCGCAGGATGTTGGCCTCGACGAGCTTGCCCTTCGAGTCCAGCACCTTGGCCGTGGCGATGAGCAGGTCCCCGGCCTTGAGGTTGTCGAGGGCGAGCAGCTCGTCAACGGTGCCGACGCCGAGGCCACCGAGGTTGACGAGGTCGAGGAGAGAGACATTCGCCGCGGCGAGCCCCTTGTAGCTGACGAGGTCGAGGTTGACGGTGCTTCTCAACAGGCCGCCGAGCAACGGGTTGAGCAACGCGCTCTGGGCGGTGTCGAGCGAGGCGATGAACGATCCGACGCGGACGCACGCGGACTCCTCGGCCTGCGCCACGGCGGTCCGGGTCGACCCACCACGGGCGACCCCCGTGACCCCGCCGAAGGCGAACGAAGTGTCGGAGGTGGCCGACACCTTGACCGCGGCCGGAACCTCGTCCGATGTCTTTTCGATGACCACCCAGTTGTCGCCGTTCCGCTTGACGAAGTCCCAGGTGACGTCAGCGCTGGTCAACGCGCCGCCGAGCGCGTCGTCGTTGCGGCTCACGCTGCGGTTCTTGGCCTCGTCGAACGCGGACTTGTCGTAGGCCGAGGCCTTGCCGCCGTTCAACAGGCGCACCAGATCGAGCGCGACGACATCCGCGACGGCCTGCATGTCGCGGCGCACGACGCGCTGCTGGCCGAGGTCGACCGCGAACGCGGCGGACACGACGACCACGATCGTCAGTCCCACCGCCATCAGCACGGCGGTGACGCCGCGCTGGTCCATCCGGCGGTTCGCCATCTCAGCTCACCCTGGCCACGGCGGTGTAGGACAACGTGTCCGGCAGGACGAGCCCGAAGCCCGAGATGATGCCGTCGTAGTCGATCTCGACGACGACGGTCGCGCAGCTCTTCGTGGTCTCGCCCTCGCAGGGGGCAATGGTGACCGTGCAGCCCGAGGCGCTGCACTGT
>NZ_JBMCZA010000234.1:9821-10131 GCF_048654705.1 Nocardioides sp. CPCC 206348 | reverse complement strand
GTAGGACAACGTGTCCGGCAGGACGAGCCCGAAGCCCGCGATGATGCCGTCGTAGTCGATCTCGACGACGACCGTCGCGCAGCTCTTCGTGATCTCGCCCACGCAAGGGGCAATGGTGACGGTGCAGCCCGAGGCGCTGCACTTCTGGTCCTGGGCGTCGAGAGCGGCGTCGACGGCCTTGCGACCTGCCGTGATCTTGGCTGCGTTGTCGCCGGGGTTGACCGCGGCCGCACGCGCACCTTCCGAGGCCGCCTGGCTCACCGACTGGCGCACGCTCAACATGTCGCCGTAGTTGACGATGCCGAACACC
>NZ_JBMCZA010000234.1:9358-9811 GCF_048654705.1 Nocardioides sp. CPCC 206348 | reverse complement strand
GGCGTCGAGAGCGGCGTCGACGGCCTTGCGACCTGCCGCGATCTTCGCTGCGTTGTCGCCGGGGTTGACCGCGGCCGCACGCGCGCCCTCCGAGGCCGCCTGGCTCACCGACTGGCGCACGCTCAGCATGTCGCCGTAGTTGACGATGCCGAACACAAGGATCAGCAGGATGGGAAGGATCAGGGCGAACTCGACCGCCGCGGCACCTCGCACGTCACGGCGCGCACGAGCGAACCCCCAGGACACAAAACGCCTCATCGGCCGGCCTCCCCGCCATCGCTCCCATGACGCCCCCCGAATGGCGTTGGGCACACCCTAATCGTCTTCTGTACAACGACGGAACCGATCCCGGGTCATTGTGCCCGGTCGAAGCAGGCGGCGTAGTTCGTTCTGACTAGTGCCTCTCGAGACGCTCAACCGACCAGTCTCGGCCGCCCGCACGTCGCGCCCACC
>NZ_JBMCZA010000234.1:8255-9348 GCF_048654705.1 Nocardioides sp. CPCC 206348 | reverse complement strand
CCCGGGTCATTGTGCCCGGTCGAAGCAGGCGGCGTAGTCCGTTCTGACTAGTGCCTCTCGAGACGCTCAGCCAACCAGTCTCGGCCGCCCGCAGGTGGCGCCCACGGCGAAGACGTCGGCCCCACCGAGCCGGAGCCCGATCATCCGGGCGACCGGCCCGATGTACATCGTGTTGATGTTGTTCACGAGCGGTGTCAGGGTCTTCTCGACGAATCCCTTGCCGACCGTCACCAGCTCGTGGGCGATCAGGTTCGTCACGGCCGTGACGGCGGCCAGGTTGGCGGACTTGCCGCCGATCTTCACCGCGGTCACCGTCGGCGTGAGCGTGGCCATGCTCAGGTTGACCGCGCCGCCGGTCGTCACCGGTGTGACGTCGTTCGGCGGGATCGACAGTCCCACCGTCCCCGAGGACGCGTTCAGCTGCGACCCGACGGTGAGCGTCACGTCGACCTCCAGGGACACCTTGGTCCCCAGCAGCAGGATGTTGCCCAGCAGGTTGGTGATCACCGAGGTCAGCCCCAGGCCGATCAGGTCGGTGAGCCTCACGTCGGCACTGACCGTCACGTTGGCATTGAGCTTGTACGACGCCAGGGCGCTCGCGACGCGGACGCTGAAGGTCGAGGGGTCGGCCCCGGTCCCGGTGCCACAGTGCACGGCCGGCGGCGCGATCAGCGCGCCGGTGCCGCTGCCCGCCTCGATCTCGAGGAACCCGGCGCCCTTGGGGGTCTGCAGGGTGCCGAGACCCGGCGGGCTGATGCTGGGCAGGTTGGTGAACTCGATGCCGAGGATCCCGTCCAGCTGGGCCGTGTCGGCCGTGGCCCCGGGAGAGTTGGGTGCGCCGCAGGCGAGCTCGGCCGCGGACACGAGGTAGATGGCGCCGGTGTACTGCCAGCCGACCCCGGGGACGCCGCCCTGGATGTTGGGGACGCCGACGAAGTACTGCCCGTCGGACAGCCGTGCCGACCCGATCAGGTCCAGCACGCTCATGCCGACCTCGAGGGCGGCCTTGTCCGTCGGCGAGACGTGCAGGACGTTGCCCAGGCTGATCATGCCGACGGTCGCGGTGACCTGCGACTTGATCAGCTTGTCGAGC
>NZ_JBMCZA010000234.1:8029-8149 GCF_048654705.1 Nocardioides sp. CPCC 206348 | reverse complement strand
CCGCGGTAGCTCACGAGGTCGAGGTTCACGCCGAGCAGCTCGTTCAACGGGTCCAGGACGGTCTCGTCGCCTGCCCGGATGGCGGCGACGAACGAGCCCAGCTTGAAGCAGGCGGTCGAT
>NZ_JBMCZA010000234.1:3175-8019 GCF_048654705.1 Nocardioides sp. CPCC 206348 | reverse complement strand
CCGCGGTAGCTCACGAGGTCGAGGTTCACGCCGAGCAGGTCGTTGAGCGGCGCCAGGACGGTCTCGTCGCCGGCCCGGATCGCGGCGACGAACGACCCCAGCCGGAAGCAGGCGGTCGACGAGCTCTCCGCTGCCGCCGAGCGGGTCGCGGTGCCGCTGTCGGTGCCCGTGATGCCGGCGAACGCGAACGGGACCTCGGCACGGGCGACGACCCGCACCGCTGTGGGAACGCCCGCGGTCATCGCTGTGAAGCCGTTGGGGCCGATGCTGCCGAGCTCGTAGTCGAGGTCAGGGGTATTCGGACCGATCACACCCGCATTCCTGGCCAGGCTCTCGGCGCTCGCTGCGTTGAGGACCGGCGTGAGCTGGGCGACCGTGCGGCCGTCGAGCTGCCGGGCGAGGTCGAGGGCGACGACGTCGGCCACGGCCTGCACATCCGAACGCGCGACGCGTTGCATGCCCAGGTCGACGACGAACGCGCCGCTCATCATCAGCAGCGCCAGGAACACCGTCGCGAAGAGCAGCGTGGCGCCCCGCTGGTCCCGCTGGCGACCATGCCAGAGTCCCATGGTGCCTCCCCCGCTACCTGCCTGGGAGGGCGGCTCTCTCCCACCCTCTCAAGCAGGTTCGGCCGCGAAGTGCCCCTGGTCCAGCACTCCGGCCGAAGTCAGGACGAAGTCCCTAGGACTTCGGGATCTTCGGGAGCTCGATGTCGGAGGTGGCCAGCTCCTCGACGTTGACGTCCTTGAAGGTCAGCACCTTGACGTTCTTCGCGAAGCGCGCCGGGCGGTACATGTCCCACACCCAGGCATCGGCGATGGTCACCTCGAAGAAGACGTCGCCCCCTTCGGAGCGGGCCTTCACGTCGACCGTGTTGCACAGGTAGAACCGGCGGTCGGTCTCGACGACGTACTTGAAGATGCCGACGACGTCCCGGTACTCCCGGTAGAGGTTCAGTTCTTGCTCGGTTTCGTACTTCTCGAGCTCCTCGGCACTCACACCCGCACCCTAGCCGTCCGATGGTTCGAGATCCCGCAGTGACTCGGGCAAGGAGTCAGGCAGTGACTCGGGGAACGGCTCGGGGAGCGGCTCGGGGAGGGGTTCGAGCCCCGCCGCGCGGCGGACGTTCACGAACCGCATCCGGTGGACCGGCGAGGGACCGTGCTCCTCGAGCGCGGCCGTGTGCGTGGCGGTGATGTAGCCCTTGTGGGTCCGGAAGTCGTACGACGGCCACTGGTCGTCGAGCTCGACCATCAGCCGGTCCCGGGTGACCTTGGCCAGCACGGACGCCGCCGCGACGCAGGCCGCGACCCGGTCGCCCTTCCACACCGCCAGCCCGGGGGCTCCCAGCCCGTCGACGGGGAACCCGTCGGTCAGGACGTACGCCGGCGGCAGGGCCAGCTTCGCCACGGCCCTGCGCAACGCCTCCACATTGGCGACGTGCATGCCGAGCCGGTCGCACTCGTCGTGGGAGATCACCACGACCGACCAGGCGAGGGCGCGCTTCACGACCTCGTCGTAGCAGCGCTCCCGCGCGGCCGCGGTCAGCAGCTTGGAGTCAGCGAGCCCGGGGATCACGCCGGCCTTGCCCGCGGGCAGGATCGCTGCGCCGGCCACGAGCGGCCCGGCGCAGGCTCCGCGGCCCGCCTCGTCGACCCCGGCGATCGGCTCGAGCCCGTGGCGCCGCAGTGCCCGCTCGTAGCCGTAGAGGCCCGCGTCACGTCGTACCGTCGCTCCGGTGGGAAGCCTCGACATCTGCGACCTCGCTCAGGGGGTGGCGAGCTCTTCGGCTCGCTCGCGGACGTCGGCCGGCGGGTCGTCCGGAACATCGTTGAAGACCTCGGGCCGGCTGACCCAGGTCCACCGGTCGCGCGGCCAGATCAGGGTGAAGACCTTGCCGACCACCAGGTCGGTGTCCACCCACGGGCTCTGGGTGCAGGGGTCCTCGTCGGGACCGCACAGGTGGGCCCGGGAGTCCGCGGAGTGGCCGCGGTTGTCGCCGAGCACCAGCAGCTTGCCGTCCGGGATCGGACCGATGGTCCACCCACAGGGGCTGCCGAGCGCGGTCTTCTCCTTGGTGATCCACTCGTCGACCACCGCGTTGCAGGCGCCCGGGTCGGGGCCGAGGTAGCTGGACTCGTCGAGGACCTGCCCGTTGACGGAGATCCGGCCCTGCTTGTCGCAGCACACCACCACGTCGCCCGCCGTACCGATGACGCGCTTCACCAGGTGGCCGCCCGTGGGGTACAGGCCGATCTTGGAGAGCGCGCTCGCCATGCCGGTGGGGCCGACGTTGTCGGTCGGGCCGAGCCACTCGCCCGGGTCCTCGAAGACCACCACGTCGCCGCGCTGGGGCTGCTTGCCGAACCAGTAGGAGACCTTCTGGACCAGGATCCGGTCGTTCTTGACCAGGCCCGGCTCCATCGACTCCGAGGGGATGTAGAACGCCTGGACGAACAGCGCCTTGATCAGCACCGCGAGGCCCAGGGCCACCGCGAGCAGCAGGATGCTCTCCTGCCACACCGGAAGGTGCTTGCGCTCGTCCTTGCCCGCTGCCCTGCGGCCGCGACGGGACTCGTCGGCACCCGTGGCGTCGGCTTCACGGCCGGCGTCAGGTTCGGCGGCGATGTCGTCCGTGTCGTCGGTGGTCACGATGGTCGAGTCTAGGCACGCCCTGCACGGGAAATGCACGAAGGCCCGACCTTGAACGGTCGGACCCTCGTGGGAGACAAGCGCGGCAGCGCGGCGGGAGGCGTCGATGGGCAGCTTGCTGCCCCGGATCAACGCCGGAGACGCGCTCGCGCAATCAACCAGACAAGCGCGGTAGCGCGGCGGGAGGCGTCCTCGGGCAGCTTGCTGCCCCGGATCAACGCCGGAGACGCGCTCGCGCGATGTGTCAGACCTCGCGGCGCTCCTTGATCTTGGCGGCCTTGCCCTTGAGGTTGCGCAGGTAGTAGAGCTTCGCGCGACGCACGTCACCGCGGGTCACGATCTCGATGGTCTCGAAGATCGGCGAGTGGAGCGGGAAGGTCCGCTCGACACCGACGCCGAAGGAGACCTTGCGGACCGTGAAGGTACGGCCGATGCCGCCACCGTGGATACGGATGACGACGCCCTGGAAGATCTGGACACGCGAGCGGCTGCCCTCGATGACCTTCACGTGGACCTTGACGGTGTCGCCGGCGCGGAAGGCGGGGATGTCGTCACGCTTGAGCGCGTTGCCGAAGTCGGTGACGAGGGCGGGGCTGGGGTTGGTCATGATTCTCCTCGCGAATGCACACAGGTCAGCCGCGGAACATTGGAATGGGACATCGAGCTGGTGCGCGAGCGGCGATTCCCCTGTGGCAGAAGCGCTCGTTGCACCGACCCACGATCCTCCCACAGCGGGGCGTGAGCGTCTAAATCGGCGTCAGCCGCAAGAATGGCGTCCATGACCGACGCCCCGGCCCGCCGCGACTGGGCGCCGCACACCGAGGAGACCCGCCCCTGGCGGCAGCGGGTCCCCCGCGGTCCCCGGGCCGAGCGGAGGATCCGCGAGGTCACGGTCTCCCTGCCGCCGTACATCCGGGACCTGGACTACCCCATGGACCGGCCGCTGACCGCGATGGTGATGGCCAGTGCCGGAGACCTGGGCCACCTCGACCTCGTCCACGGACGGACCCTCAAGGCGCTGAACCACCTGCAGCTGCGCACCGAATCGGTCGACTCGTCGAAGATCGAGAACGTCGACGCGAGCCTGGCCGACTACGGGCGCGCCCTGCTCGGGGTCGGCGCCAACTCGTCGGCCGTGTCGATGGCCTCGGCCACCGCCGCGCTCTCCCGGATGATCCACGACGCCGACACCTCCCGGAGGATCCGGCCCGAGGCGATCCTCAAGGCACACCACGACCTGTTCCGCCGCAACCCCGACGAGGCCGAGCGGGCGGGGAAGTTCCGCACCCGGCAGAACTGGGTCGGCGGGAGTGACTACTCCCCCACCGGCGCGCTGCACGTGCCTCCGCCCCCGGAGACGGTCCCCGGCTACCTGGAGGACCTGTTCGCGTTCGCCGACCGCGACGACGTACCGCCCCTGGTGCAGGCGGCGATCGTGCACGCCCAGTTCGAGTCGATCCACCCGTTCATCGACGGCAACGGCCGGATCGGGCGCACGCTGATCCACGCGGTGCTGCGGCGCCGACGCGCGACCCGGCACCTGACCGTGCCCATCGCCTCGGCCCTGGTGTCCCACCGCGAGCGGTACTTCGCCGCGCTCAACGACTACCGCGACGGCTACGCCCAGACGCTCGTGGCCATGCTCGCCACGGCGGTCCGGATCGCGACGGCGGAGTCGTGGACGACCGCGAAGAACGTCCAGTCGATCCGTGGCCAGTGGCACGATGCCCTGGGCCGGCCGAGGGCGGGCACCCCGGTCCACCGCCTGCTCGACCTGCTCACCGAGGAACCGATCATCAACGTGCCCCTGGTGTCCGAACGCATCGACGCGTCGGAGGACACAGCGCGTACGACGATCGACACCCTCGTCGACGCACGGGTGCTCACCCGTACGGCGCGATCGCGCCAGGCGCCCGTGTGGCTCGCGACCGGCGTGCTCGACGAGGTGCACGACCTCAGCGTCCGGATCCAGACGTCGAGCCGCCGGATGCGCGAGCAATCCGCCTGACCGCAACGGTCGGAACGGCCACAGGCCCGCCCCGGAGATCCGGGACGGGCCTGCGACGTGGAGCAGGTTGTTCAGGTTGATCAGTTGATGGCGTAGCCCTCGCCGTGCAGGGCGAGGTCGATACCGGCGACCTCGTCCTCTTCCTTGGCACGGAACCCGACCGTCTTCTCGATCGCGGTGCCGA
>NZ_JBMCZA010000234.1:1742-3117 GCF_048654705.1 Nocardioides sp. CPCC 206348 | reverse complement strand
GCGAAGAAGCCCAGGTAGAGCGTGCCGATGAGGCCGGCGACGAGGTGGATGCCCACGACGTCCAGCGTGTCGTCGACGCCGATCTTGTACTTGAGCTCGATGGCGAGGGCGCAGACCGCACCGGCCACGAGGCCGAGGACGATCGCCCACATCGGGGTCAGGTTGGCACAGGACGGGGTGATCGCGACCAGGCCGGCCACGATGCCCGAGGCGGCGCCGACAGCGGTCGCCTTGCCCTCCTTGAAGTGCTCCACGACGATCCAGCCGACGAGCGCAGCAGCCGGGGCAACCAGCGTGTTGACGAAGATCAGGCCGGCCTGGCCGTCCGAGGTGGCCGCGCCGCCGTTGAAGCCGAACCAGCCGAACCACAGGATGGCGGCACCGATGAGGACGAGCGGCACGTTGTGCGGCTGCGCCTCTTCCTTGGAGAAGCCGACCTTGCGCTTGCCGAGGACCAGTGCGAGGGCCAGGGCAGCAGCACCGGCGTTGATGTGGACGGCCGTGCCGCCCGCGAAGTCGATCGTGCTGGTGTCGTAGCCCAGGTGCGTTCCGAGCTGACCCACCCAGCCGGTGAAGGTTGCCGAACCGTCCTCGTTGGTGACGAAGGAGAAGACCCACGAAGCAACCGGGAAGTAGACCAGCACGGAGAACAGGCCGACGAAGAGCATCCACGGCCAGAAGCGCGCGCGGTCAGCGATCGCACCGGAGATCAGCGCGACCGTGATGATCGCGAAGGTCCCACCGAAGATCACGAAGGCCATCGTGAGGCCGGAGCCCTCGCCGCCCTCGAACGCGGCCTTCGCGGCGTCGTTCATGCCGAAGTCGAAGAACGGGTTGCCCAGGACCTCGGGGATCCAGTCGGCCTCCGTGCCGTCGACGAACGCCTGGTTGAAGCCGAACAGGATCCACAACACGGCAACGAGCCCGATCGAGCCGAAGCTCAGCATCATCATCGAGATGACGCTCTTGGACTTCACCAGCCCGCCATAGAAGAACGCCAGGCCTGGCGTCATGAAGAGGACGAGGGCTGCTGTGATCAGCAGCCACAGAACAGGAAGGGTCATGGAAACAAGCTCCTCGGGAGATACGGGCCAGCAAGCGACCCACTGAGGCCACCTTCGTTGGTGGGCCGCGTCTGAGGCCGATCCTGACGAGCAGTCGTTTCACCGAGACCCGGCTGGCGTTTCCGGTTTGTTACAGGTTCCTCAGGCGTGTGTCATTGCCGTGAACACAGGCTCACGCACGCCGCTTGGTGAGCACGACGGCCCCCGCGGGCGCCTCGAGGTCCGGGCGCAGCCGGAAACCCGCCTTCTTGTACATCCGCTGGTTGCGGACGCTGCCAGCCCCCGTGAAGAGGACGTACGACGTCGCGCGG
>NZ_JBMCZA010000234.1:0-1732 GCF_048654705.1 Nocardioides sp. CPCC 206348 | reverse complement strand
GGCTCACGCACGCCGCTTGGTGAGCACGACGGCCCCCGGAGGCGCCTCGAGGTCCGGGCGCAGCCGGAAGCCCGCCTTCTTGTACATCCGCTGGTTGCGGACGCTGTCAGCCCCCGTGAAGAGGACGTACGACGTCGCGCGTGCCGGCGCGACCGCCTGGATGTGGTCCAGCAGCACCCGCCCGAGGCCGGACCCCTGCAGGTCGGGGGCGACCATGATCCGGCCGATGTCCCACGACGAGCCATCCTCGAGACGGCCGCGCACGGCGCCGACCAGCCGACCGGCACGCCGCACGACCCAGGTGTCCCACTCGCCCAGCCACGTCCGCACGTCCTCGAGCGACTCGTGCAGCGCCGGGATGTCGAGGGAGTCGTTGGCCAGGGCCTCCTGGACCCAGCAGGCCCGCTGGAGGGTGAGGAGCTCTGCGGCGTCGCCCGCAGTGGCGCGGACGATCGGGGTGCCGTCGTCGAGCGTCGAGGGGGCGAGCAGGTCCGGACGGCGCTCCGCAGTCCGTCGTACGGCTTCCTGGTGACGCCACTGCGCCACCTTGCCGTGGTCGCCGGAGAGGAGGACGGCGGGCACCTCGCGGCCCTGCCACTCGGCAGGCTTGGTGTAGACGGGGTACTCCAGCAGTCCGCTCTCGGCGTGGGACTCCTCGACCAGCGACTGCGCGTTGCCCATGAACCCGGGCAGCAGGCGTACGACGGCCTCGGTGATGGCCAGCGCCGCGACCTCTCCCCCGTTGAGGACGTAGTCGCCGAGGCTGAGCTCCCGGACCTCGGCGCGCTCACGTGCGTGGTCGATGACGCGCTGGTCGATGCCCTCGTAGCGTCCGCAGGCGAACACGACGCGCTCGCGGGTGGCGAGTTCTTCGGCGAGACGCTGGTTGAAGGGTTCGCCCGACGGCGTCGTGAAGATGACCGTGTCGTGCTCCCCGACCTCGAGGGCGTCGAACGCCGCTCCCCAGGGTTCGGGCTTCATGACCATGCCGGCGCCGCCGCCGTACGGGGTGTCGTCGACACGGCGGTGCTTGTCCTGCGCCCACGAACGCAGGTCGTGGACGTGGAACTCGAGCAGTCCCTTGTCGGCAGCCTTGCCGGGCAGCGAGAGCTCGAGCGGGGCGAAGAAGTCGGGGAAGATCGTGAGGTAGTCCAGCCTCACGCGTCGGCCTCCGTGGCCTCGGGGGCGTCGTCGGCGTCGTCGGGGAACGGCGTCACCAGCCCGGGCCGGTCCGCGATCACCACACGGCCACCGGCGACATCGACCTCCGGCACCAGCGCCGACACGAAGGGAACGAGGGTGTTGCGGCCGTCCGGCGTACGGACCTGGAGCAGGTCCTGGGCGCCGTGCACGACGGAGGAGACCTTGCCGATCTCCTCGCCCTCGAGGTTGTATGCCGTGAGGCCGATCAGCTGCCGGTCGTAGAACTCCTCGGGGTCCTCGGGCACCTCGTCGGCGGACACGAAGGCCCGGAGCACCGACCCGCGGGCCGCCTCGGCGGCGTTGCGGTCGGCGAGCTCGGCGAACGTCACGAGCAGCACGCCCTGGTGCCAGCGCGTGCGCGACACCGTGAGCTTGCGCGCCGAGAACGCCGAACCCTTGGGCGGCTCGACCTCGAGCACCGCGCCGTCGACGTAGCGACGCTCCGGCTCGTCGGTCCGTACGTCGACGGTCACCTCGCCACGGATGCCGTGGGGCTTGCCGATCCGGCCGACGACGACGTCAATGCTTT
>NZ_JBMCZA010000233.1:26248-26948 GCF_048654705.1 Nocardioides sp. CPCC 206348 | reverse complement strand
TGTCACCCCCGACTTGGGGTTTGTCACCCCCGGCCCGGACGTTCCCACTCCCAGCCCGACACACCCCCTCCCCGGCCACGCCGCATACCCGGGGCCGAGCACCGGCACCTCCGCGACGAACGTTCCGCACGCCCCCGAGCAGGCTGCGCCAGAGGTACCGGTCCGCACCACGGCGCCGGTCGACGTACCCGCAGACCTCCCCAAGGCCCCCGTCGCTCCCCTCGAGCTGTCGACGCTGACCCCCGACTCGACAGCGACAAACACCGACTCGATGGTGACAAACCCCAACTCGGGCGTGACAAACCCCAACTCGGCGGTGACAAACCCCAAGTCGGTGGAGCGGGCGGTCGTGGCGCAGGTGTTCCCGGAGGTGACGAGGCTGGCGAGCAGCGGGAACGGGACGCACCGGATCACGCTGACCCTGCAGCCGGCCCAGCTCGGCGAGGTCCGGGTGACGCTGGTCGTGCGCGACGGCGCGGTACGGGTGCGCATGTCGGGTGAGGCCGGCGACGGAGCGGTACGCCAGGCACTCGCCACCGGTGCCCCCGAGCTCCAGCGGATGCTCGAACGAGCGGGGGCCACCGAAGCCCGGATCCTGGTTCGCGACGTCAACGCCGCTCCCCAGCTGGGCATGCCCACCCCCGCCGCACGCAACGACCTCAGCCAGGCCTGGAGCGGACAGCCCGACCAGCAGCATTCG
>NZ_JBMCZA010000233.1:20497-26201 GCF_048654705.1 Nocardioides sp. CPCC 206348 | reverse complement strand
CACCCCGGCCAGTCCCAGCGCGACACCCACCCCGGCCGACCCGGCCACCCCCTCGAGCAGGCAGGACGTCGCGCGGCACCCGCGGACGTCGTACCCACCTCGACCCCGACCCCCGGTCGCCTCGACCGGAACCTGTGAGGAGGCACCATGTCGATCGGCGCAACCGAAGGCGTGACGTACGGCGTCACGTCCGGAGCAAAGAGCACCGCCCCGACCAACAGCTTCGGTGACCAGAAGGTCTTCCTGGAGCTGATGGTCGCGCAGATGCGCTACCAGGATCCGCTCAACCCGGCCGATTCCAGCGAGTTCATGGCGCAGACCGCGCAGTTCACCGCGCTGGAGAAGATGCAGGCCGTCGCCGACCAGACGGCGATGCTGCTGAGCACGCAGCTCGCCTTCGGCGCGAGCTCGATGATCGGCCAGACCGTCCGTTGGTACGACGCCAGCGGGGCCGAGCTCAGCGGCACGGTCCAGGGCACCACCTATCTGTCGACCGGGCCGATGCTCAGCGTCGACGGGCACCAGGTGGCCATCACCGACGTCGTCAGCGTCGGGGAGGCGCCGACCATCACCGCGCCGCCACCGAGCGGCACGACGGGTACACCCAGCGGCACGCCCGCCTGACCCGCCTGACCACCGACCTCTTGCAGCACTGACGCACCATCCGAGAAGGAGAACCACCATGCTTCGCTCGCTCTTCGCCGGCATCTCCGGCCTTCGCACCAACCAGACCATGCTCGACATCACCGGCAACAACATCGCCAACGCCAACACCACCGGCTTCAAGGCCAGCACCACCGTCTTCTCCGACACGTTGAGCCAGATGCTGACGGCGGCCTCGGGCGGCAACGCCGAGCGCGGCGGCACCAACCCGATCCAGATCGGGCTCGGCGTGCAGCTCGCGGCGACCACGACCAACTTCGGCCAGGGCTCGGCGCAGATGACCGGGCGGCCCACCGACCTGATGCTCCAGGGCGACGGATTCTTCGTGACCCGCGACGGCGCCGAGAACGTCTACACCCGTGCCGGTGCGTTCACGTTCGACCAGACCGGCACGCTGGTCACGCCCACGGGCATGCGCGTGCAGGGCTACGCCCTCGACGGTGCCGGCCTGCCCACCGGTGGCCTGATCGACATCGACCTGAACTCGATCCCGCTGCCGCCGGGCGTCGAGCTGACGTCGTACTCCATCGCGGCCGACGGCAAGGTCCGCGGCGTCTACTCCGACGGGGTGCAGCGCGACATCGCCCAGCTGGCCGTCGCCGACTTCAACAACCCGATGGGCCTGGAGCGGATCGGCGACACGTCGTTCCGCGAGTCCGCGAACTCCGGCCCCGTCGAGCTCGCCACCGCGGGCCAGGGCCAGCGCGGCCAGATCATGGCCGGTGCACTGGAGATGTCGAACGTCGACCTGTCCGCCGAGTTCACCAACCTGATCCTCGCCCAGCGTGGCTTCCAGGCCAGCTCGCGGGTCATCACCACCAGCGACCAGGTCCTCGAAGAGCTCGTCAACATCAAGCGCTGAGGCCGCGTCGCGGGGTAGTCCCGGGTCAAAAGCACCGTGAATCGGCGTGTCGCGGTGCTTTTGGTCAGGGACTACCCCACCCGGCCGATGAACCCCATGAAGCGAGCCATGGACGGCTCCTGGAATCGATCCACGCACACGGAGGTGCCGCGGTGATTTCGTTGACCCGACTGTCAGGAACTGTGTTCCTGCTCAATGCCGACCTGATCGAGCGTGTCGACTGCACGCCCGACACGGTGGTGACGCTCGTCGACGGCACCAAGTACCTCGTGGCGGAGTCGCTCGACGACCTGCTCGAGTCGGTGGTCCGCTACCGCGCCCTCATCGTCGCCCGCTCCTCGCTCCCGGACGCGACCGTGATCCCGCCCGTGGGTTCCGTGGCGCCCCGACCGACCCGCCTGAGCGCCGTACCGCTCACCGACCGCCACCGTGGAGGAACCCCGTGAAGGACATCGCCACGCCGGTCGGCATCGTTGCCGGTCTGGTCATCATCGTCGTCGCCAACATCATGGAGGGCGGCAACCCGATGAGCCTGCTGCTCCTGCCGCCCATGCTGCTGGTGCTGGGTACGACGGTCATGGTGACTGTTGCCGGCGGCACCCTGGCGGACGCGAAGGCCGCGGGCAAGAACATCGGCCGCGCGCTCAACGGCAAGGTCGAGCCGGCCGACGCACTCGTGCCCCAAGTGGTCAGCCTCGCCGAGCGCGCCCGGCGCGAAGGTCTTCTCGCGCTCGAGGACAGCCTGCGCGACATCGACGACCCGTTCCTGGTCAAGGGCGTCACGATGGCGATCGACGGCACCGACCCGGACGACGTACGCGACATCCTGGAAGCCGAGCTGCGCGCCAAGAAGCGCGACGACAAGCAGGCCGCGAAGTTCTTCGGCGACGCCGGCGCCTACGCGCCCACCATCGGCATCATCGGCACCGTCATGGGCCTGGTCCACGTGCTCGAGAACCTCGCCAGCCCCGAGGAACTGGGCCACCTGATCGCCGGCGCCTTCGTCGCGACGCTCTGGGGCGTCATGTCCGCCAACGTGATCTGGCTGCCGATCTCCAGCCGGCTCAAGCGCATCGGCGAGCTCGAGTGCGCCCGGATGGAGGTCGCCATCGAGGGCGTCGCCGCCATCCAGGCCGGCGCCAACCCGCGCCTGGTCGCGGAGAAGCTCCGCTCGCTGCTGCCCACCGGAACGGCCGAACGGGAGGCCGCCTGATGTCCGGACACGGGCCGCCACGCCGGCGACATCACGAGGAGGAGCACGAGGAGGGCCACGAGGGCAACGAACGCTGGCTCGTCACGTACGCCGACATGGTCACCTTGTTGATGGTGCTCTTCATCGTCATGTTCGCGATGTCGACCGTCGACGAGAAGAAGTACCAGCAGCTCAGGGAAGGCCTGGCCGTCGGCTTCGGCCGCGAGCAGTCGATCCTCAGCGGCGAGAGCCCGATCAGCAACGCCAAGGGCGCGAACGACCCCGCCGACGCGTCGTACCAGATGCTGCTCGCGCAGGTCCCCGAGTCGCAGCGCGAACAGGTCGTGCAGATCATGAAGGAGTCCGACCGCCTCCGCAACGAGCGGGCGTACGGCGACGCGACCGCCGAGGTCGACCGGCTCCTGAAGGTGTGGAAGGCCGTCGACAAGGCACTGCGCAAGCAGGGGCTGCGCGAGGACGTGCGCGCGACGATCGACGAACGTGGCCTGGTGGTCAGCCTGGTCTCGCAGCACGTCGTCTTCCAGCCCGACATGGCCGAGCTCACCGCGCGCGGTCGCCGGGTGGTCGACACCCTGGCACCCGTCCTGGAGCTCCTGCCGGAGCCGATCGAGCTGGACGGGCACACCACCCAGGAGAAGGTGAAGCCGCGTTTCTATCCGACGGACTGGGAGCTCTCGCTGGCCCGCGCCGCGCACGTGCTGCGCCGGCTCGAGGAGGTGCACGGAGTGCCTGCGCGACGGCTCCGCGCGACCGGCTTCGGCCACACCAAGCCGCTGATCGACCCGTCCCGGGCCGACTCGCAGAAGATCAACAAGCGCGTCGACATCCTCGTCCTCAGCCAGGCACCGGCCGAGACCCGTGCCCTGATGGGTGAGGCGTACGCCGACCTGCGCCGCGAAGCCGGGCTCGTCGATGACGAGGACGCGCCGCCGCCTCCCGGCACCGACCACAGCACCGGCCACAGCACCGACGACAGCACCGACACCGACCACCCGACGGCCTCCGGCCGACCCGGCAGCACCCGCCAGGAGGAACTCCCGTGAGCACGATGACCGCCCAGAACGCCGCCACCACCGAGCAGCCGGCCGACTCCGGCACGACGAAGAAGATCGGCATCGTGGTCCTCGCGATCGCCCTCCTCGCCGCCGGCGCCTGGTACTTCCTGCTCAAGCCCGAGGGCAAGGTCGAGCCGAAGCCGGGCGAGGTCGTGCAGATCGAGGCGATCCAGGTGAACCTCGCGTCGGGCCACTACCTGCGCCTGGGCCTGGCCCTGCAGCTCACCACGACCGCGCACGAGGTCGACGGCAGCAAGGCCCTCGACGCGGCGATCAGCGTCTTCAGCGGCCGACCGGTCGGCGAGGTGAACAAGCCGGAGATGCGTGAGGAGCTGCGCGCCGAGCTGAACAAGGAGCTCGAGCACCGGTACCACGGTGACGTCATGGAGGTGTACTTCACCGAGTTCGTGACGCAGTAGCGGTCTCGAGACGGTTGCTGCGCAACCTCCTCGACCAACGAGGACGTCGAGTCCCGGGACGGTCCCCGGGACCGTTGCTAGTCAGTTCGGGCCACACAGTCGTGGCCGCTCGGCGTCGTCGCGACCCCTCAGGTCCCTGATGGCGGCGACGATGGACCCTGCGTGACTCTCGCTCCGCAGCGGCCCCGCCGCCGTGCTCGTACGGCCGAACCGACGCCGTACGACTTCCGGCGACCGATCCAGCTGTCGCGTGAGCACCAGCGCACCCTGCAGCTGGGGTTCGACGGGTTCGCGCGGCAGGCGACCACCGTCTTCACGAGCTCGCTGCGGACCGTCTGCGCGGTGAGCCTCGTGGGCATCGACCAGCGCACCTATGCGGAGTACGTCGACAGCCTCGGTCCGTCGACGTACCTGACCCTCTTCTCCGCCGACCCGATGCCGGGCACGGGCGTGCTGGAGATCCCGCTGTTCGCGACCATGTCGTGCATCGACCACATGCTCGGCGGGCCGGGCTCCGACGAGCAGCCGGACCGGCCGTTGACCGAGATCGAGGACGGCGTGATCCGCGGGCTGGTCGAGCGCCTGCTCAGCGAGATGCGCTACTCCCTCGACGGCATCGTGGTCCTCGACCCGAGGATCACCGGCAACGAGTACAGCCCCCAGTTCGCGCAGGCCGCCAGTGCCGCCGACGTGATGGTGGTGGTGAGCCTCGACCTGCGGATCGGCGAACGGGCGCACCGGATGTCGATCTGCCTGCCGTTCTCCGGGCTGCTGCCGCACCTGGCGAACGCGTCGGGCAGCGGCGCCGTCTCCGACCGGGAACGCGCCCAGCGCGCCGAGTCCGCGCAGCTCCTGCACGAACAGTTCAACCGGGTGCCCGTCGCGGTGTCGGTGCGGTTCCGGCCGATCACCCTCGACCCCGAGGTCCTCGCGGCACTGCAGCCCGGCTCGGTGGTCCGCCTGTCGCACCCTGCCTCGGCCCCGCTCGACGTCACCGTCGCCGGCAACACCTTCGCCCACGCCACCCCCGGTGCTCGCGGCCAGCGCCTGGCCGCCCTCATCGTCACCACGCCCGAGGAGAACTCATGACCACCGAACCCGATCCGGCCCAGTCCGTGGCCCAGTCAGTCGCGGAGGCCGCAGCGCAGTCGCTGCCGGCCGTCACCCCGCTGACCCTGGGCCCGGTCCAGCCCGGCTCGCCGCACGTCACCGCGGCCTTCGCCGGTGGCGCGATCGCCGAGCTCGACGGCGGAGTACCCGGGTCAGTGGCCATCCTGATCGGCAAGGAGCTGGTCGACGCGCTCGCCTCCAGCCCGCTCGGCGGACTCGATGTGGCCGCCGCGATCCAGCCGGCCATCGACGCGGCCGCGTTGCGCCTGGGCGCTCGCGCCCGCAGCGCCCGCACCCTCGACCTCGGCGCCGACGGCTTCGACATCACCACCGAGCTCGGCGCGGCGTTCAGCACCGTGCCGCTCATCGGCCTCGGCATCGC
>NZ_JBMCZA010000233.1:19659-20437 GCF_048654705.1 Nocardioides sp. CPCC 206348 | reverse complement strand
CCGGCCCTGGACGCACCCTTCGTGCCGGCCTTCGGTACGACGCCCGTCCCGCCGCGTGGTCTGGAGCTGCTGCACGGCGTCGACATGGAGGTCACGGTCGAGCTCGGCCGCACCCGGATGACGGTCCGTGACCTGCTGGCGCTCACGCCCGGTGCCGTCCTCGAGCTCGACCGTGCAGCCGGCAGCCCGGCCGACCTGCTGGTCAACGGCCGTCTCGTCGCCCGCGGCGAGGTCGTCGTCGTGGACGAGGACTTCGGCCTGCGGGTCACCGAGATCGTCGACGCCGCAGCGGCGGTCTGAGTCCATGTCCGGCGCTGACTCGAGCATTGGAGAACTGGCCGTCCGGCTGGTCGGCTCGCTCGCGGTCGTCGTCGGGCTGATGCTGCTGATCGCGCGGACGGTGAACCGCCGGTTCAAGGCGCCCAGTGGCGCGGCGATCCAGGTCGTGCACCGCCAGGCGCTGGGGCGCGGCATGGGGGTCGCGGTCGTCTCTGTCGGCACCCGGGTGCTGGTCATCGGCACCACCGAGCAGCAGGTCACCCTGCTCGCCGAGGTGGAGCCCGACGAGATCGGTCTCGACCTCACAACCGAGGAGCCCGCCGACCCGGCACCCGCACGTCACAGGCGAATCGGCCCTGTTCCGGAGGAATCCCCGACCAGAACGACGACATCAACGGCACCGACGACACCGACCGGCCCCCTCGCCGGATCCGTCCTCTCCCCACAGACGTGGAAGCAGACACTCGCCGCGTTCACCGGCGGTGCCGGCGGGGCCGCG
>NZ_JBMCZA010000233.1:17410-19649 GCF_048654705.1 Nocardioides sp. CPCC 206348 | reverse complement strand
ACCCGGCACCCGCACGTCACAGGCGAATCGGCCCTGTTTCGGAGGAATCTCCGACCAGAACGCTGGTGACGACGGCCCCGACCGGCCCCCTCGCCGGTTCCGTCCTCTCCCCGCAGACGTGGAAGCAGACACTCGCCGCGTTCACCGGCGGGGCCGCAGAGCCAGCACCCCCGCGACGGCGCGCGTCATGACCGCCCTGCGTCGGCTGATCATCCTGTTGGTGGGGACGATCGGCCTGGTCCTCCTTGCCCCGACGACGGCCCTGGCCCTGCCGATGGCGCTCTCCAGCGAGCCCGCCGGCCCCGACGGACCCAGTGGTCCGGCCAGCGGCGGCTCGGTGCAGATCGACCTGACCGGCATGACCGACAAGCCCAGCAACAGCCTGGTGGTGTTCCTCGCGCTGACGCTGGTCAGCCTGCTGCCCGCGATCCTGCTGACCTGCACGAGCTTCACGAAGATCCTCGTGGTGCTGGGCCTGACCCGCAACGCGCTCGGCCTCCAGCAGACGCCCAACAACCAGGTGCTCGCCGGCCTCGCCCTGTTCCTGAGCCTGTTCATCATGGCGCCGGTGCTGGGGCAGATCAACGACGACGGCGTCCAGCCCTATCTCGACGGGGACAAGAAGACGTCGGAGGCGTTCCACGACGGGATGGAGCCGCTGCGGGCCTTCATGCTCGACAACACCGGTGACGACGAGCTGATGCTGCTCACGAGCGTCGCCGACCGCGAGCTCCCGGACAACCGCGACGACGTCTCCACCGCCACGCTGATCCCGGCATTCGTGCTGTCCGAGCTCAAGGACGCCTTCATCATCGGGTTCATCATCTTCATCCCGTTCCTGGTGATCGACATCGTCGTCAGCGGGGCGTTGATGAGCCTCGGCATGATGATGATGCCGCCGGTGATGGTGTCGCTCCCGTTCAAGCTGCTGCTGTTCGTGATGGTCGACGGCTGGGCCCTGGTCATCAAGTCCCTCGTCGCCTCCTACGGAACCGGTTAGGTGCGCCATGACCGACACCGCGATCATCGAGATCGCCCTCAAGACGATGCTGGTGGCCCTCAAGCTGTCGGCCCCGATCCTCGCCACAGCGCTGGTGATCGGCTTCGTGATCTCGCTCTTCCAGTCGATGACGCAGATCCAGGAGTTCACGCTCTCCTTCGTGCCGAAGCTCGTCGGGGTCGGCCTGGCGCTGCTGTTCTGCGGCAACTGGATGCTGCACACCCTGATCGCGTTCACCCAGGAACTCTTCGACCTCCTGCCCGGCCTGCTCGTCTAGCCCGCACGCCATGATCCTGACCGTCGACGGTGCCCAGCTCACTGCGCTGCTGCTCGCTTCCGTGCGCGTGGCCACGTGGCTGATCGTCGTACCGCCGTTCTCGACGCGGGGCATCCCGTCGATGGCGAAGGTGGTCCTGGCGCTGGGGCTGTCGCTGTCGATGGCGCCGACGCTGGCCACCGAGGCCCTCCCGAGCACGACGCCCGGGCTCCTCGTCGCGACCGCCTCCCAGGCACTGATCGGCCTGGCGATGGGCTACGTGACGATGCTGCTGTTCTCCGCGATCGGCGCGGCCGGTGCGCTGATCGACCTGTTCGGCGGCTTCGCGCTCGCCTCTGCCTGGGACCCGCTGGGCATGAACATGAACACCGTCTTCGGACGGTTCCACCAGATGCTCGCGACCATCCTGCTGATGGCGTCGGGGGGCCACCTGTTGGTGATCGGCGGCCTGCTCAGCACGTTCAAGTACCTGCCGCTCAACAGCATGCCGGACATGTCGAACTGGGACGCCGTGCTGGTGACGGCGTTCTCGATGTTCTTCACCGTGGCCGTGCAGATGGCCTTGCCGATGATCGCGGTGCTGTTCGTCGCCGACCTGGCCCTCGCGCTGCTGACCAAGGTCGCGCCGCAGCTCAACGCCCTCAACGTGATGTTCCCGGCCAAGGTCGGTCTCACGCTGCTGCTGCTCGGCCTGTCGTTCCCGATGCTGCCCGGCGCCGTCGACAACCTGGTCGAGCTGGCGAACGAGGCGATGGCCTCGATGGCGGGAGCGGGGTGACCGGGTGAGCGAGGAGAAGACCGAGAAGCCCACTCCGAAGCGCAAGAAGCAGGCGAAGAAGGACGGGCAGGTCCCCCGGACCCCCGAGCTCGGCGGCTGGGCGGCACTGCTGGTCGTGACCCTGGCGATGGGGCCGTTGCTGGACAACGAGCTCAACGCGATCCGGACCATGATGAGCGTCCAC
>NZ_JBMCZA010000233.1:10020-17347 GCF_048654705.1 Nocardioides sp. CPCC 206348 | reverse complement strand
CTGGTGGTCGGCGTGGTCGCCGCACTGGCGCAGGGCGGCTTCTACCTCTCCCCCAAGCTGGTCAAGCCGGACGCGAAGAAGCTCGACCCCATCAAGGGCGCGAAGCGGGCGTTCGGCCCCCACGCGTTGTGGGAGGGCGTGAAGGTGCTGGCCAAGAGCAGCGTCGTGGCGTTCCTCGCCTACGGCGCCGTGCGCTCGATGATGCCCCTGGTGGGCGACGTGCTGCCGATCGAGACCGTGCTGGGCCTGCTCGCCGACGAGGTCTCCCACCTGATCCTCAGCGTCGCGGTCGCCGGCCTGGGCATGGCCGCTGCCGACTACGCGATGATGCGCCGCCGGATCGGCAAGCAGACCCGGATGAGCCACAGCGAGATCAAGCAGGAGCACAAGCAGGCCGAGGGCGACCCGATGATCAAGAGCGCGATGCGCAGCCGCCAGCTCGCGGCCGCCCGCAACCGGATGATGGCCGACGTCGCCACCGCCGACGTGCTCCTGGTGAACCCGACCCACGTGGCCGTGGCGCTGCGCTACGACCCGTCACGCGGCGCTCCGCGGGTCGTTGCCCGGGGAGCCGGGGCGATCGCCGCGAAGATCCGCGAACGGGCCGCCGAGGAGCGCGTCCCCCTCGTGCAGGACGTCACCCTCGCGCGCGCCATCTACCGCAGCTGCGAGGTCGGCCAGGAGATCCCCCGCGAGCTCTGGGCCGCCGTCGCGCAGGTGCTGGCCTTCGTGCTCAGTCGCCGCAACGCCGGTCAGTACGGCGGAAAGCACCGCTCCCCTCGTCGTACCGAGGAAGTGCCGGAGGTCCTCACCGCGGCCGGACGGCGGCGGGCGATCGGCACCTGACGGGTGCAGGAATCCCTCAACCCCGCACCGCTGCGGCCGATCAGGCAGTACGACGCCAGGACGGCGTCCCCATTGCAGTGCCACGGACGGCGCTCGGCTGTCGACCCCGGTCGACCCGCGAGAGGCTGATCCACCCCATGGACGTGAAGTCGCTGACGAAGCTCGGTGTCCCGCTCGGCATCGTGATGATCGTCGTGATGCTCGTGGTGCCCCTGCCGGCCGTGCTCCTCGACGTGCTGATCGCACTGAACATCACCGGCGCGCTGCTGGTGCTGATGGTCGCGATGTTCATCCACAAGCCGCTGGAGTTCGCCGCCTTCCCGTCGGTGATCCTGGTGATGACCCTGTTCCGGCTGGCGCTCAACGTGAGTGCGACCCGGCTCGTCCTGGTCGACGGGTACGCCGGCAAGGTGATCGACACGTTCGGGCACTTCGTCGTCGGCGGGTCCCTGATCGTCGGCCTCATCGTCTTCTCGATCCTGCTCGTCATCCAGTTCCTCGTGATCACCAACGGCGCCGGCCGTGTCGCCGAGGTCGGGGCGCGGTTCGCCCTCGACGCGATGCCCGGCAAGCAGATGGCGATCGACGCGGACCTCAACTCCGGCCTGATCGATGAGGACGAGGCGCGTCGACGGCGGGCCGAGGTGCACGCCGAGGCCGACTTCCACGGCGCGATGGACGGTGCGTCGAAGTTCGTGAAGGGCGACGCGATCGCCGCGATCATCATCACGCTCGTCAACCTCCTCGGGGGTTTCGCCATCGGCGTCGCCCAGAACGGCATGCCGTTCGGCGAGGCGATCCAGACCTACTCCCTGCTCTCCATCGGCGACGGCCTGGTCTCCCAGGTCCCGGCCCTGCTGCTGTCCGTCGCCACCGGCCTCATCGTCACCCGCTCGGTCGCCGACTCCGACATGGGTTCGGACATCGTCGGCCAGGTCTTCGCCCGCAAGATGCCGTTGCGCGTGGCCGGGTTCGGAGCCCTGGGGCTGTGCCTGATCCCCGGCCTGCCGAAGATCCCGTTCCTACTCGTCGGAGGGCTGTTCCTCATCGCCGCCAGCCGGATCGACGAGAGAGCGGCCGAGGCGGAGGCCGCCAGCGGTACGACGACCGGCGAGCTCGTCGAAGCACCCGACTCCCCCGAGGCCCTGGCCGCCGAGATCCGCGTCGACCCCCTCGGCCTGGAGCTGTCCGCCGACCTGATCGACCTCGTCGATGCCCGCGCGGGCGGCGACCTGCTCGACCGGGTGAAGGCGCTGCGCCGGAAGGTGGCCGGCGAGCTCGGCATCGTGATCCCGCCGGTGCGCACCCGCGACAACCTCGAGCTGCCGCCGAACACCTACGCCATCACGCTGTACGGCGCCGAGGTGGCCCGCGGCGAAGCGCCTCGTGGCACGGTGCTGGCCATCGGCGACCACCTCGGGTCGTTGCCCGGAACGCCCACCCAGGAGCCGGTCTTCGGGCTGGAGGCCAAGTGGATCCCGGCCGAGCTGCGCCACCAGGCGGAGATCGGTGGCGCCACCGTGGTGGACCGTGCGTCGGTCGTCACGACCCACCTCTCCGAGGTCGTCCACCAGCACGCCAGCCGCCTGCTCGGCCGCGAGGACGTCCGCCTGCTGACCGACATCGTCAAGCGCTCGCACCCGGTCGTCATCGAGGAGCTCACGCCGGTGCAGCTGCCACTGGGCGAGGTGCAGCGCGTGCTGCGGGCCCTGCTCGACGAGCGGATCCCGATCCGCGACCTGGTCCGGATCTTCGAGGCCCTGTCCGTTCGTGCCACCGCGTCCAAGGACCTGGACGGCCTCGTCGAAGCAGCGCGCGCGTCCCTCGAGCCGTCGCTCGCGTCGTCGTACGTCTCCGACGGCGTGCTGCACGCGATCAGCTTCGACCCGGCCCTCGAGCAGCAGATGCTGGAGGGCCTGCGTCCCACCGAGCAGGGTGCGGTGATCGTGCTGCACCCCGACGTCGCCCAGAACGTCCTGCTGGGTCTGGTCCAGAGCGCGCAGAACGCCGAGAATGCGGGCCTTCGCCCGGTCCTCGTCTGCGCACCCCAGCTCCGGGCCGCCGTACGACGACTGGTCGCGCCGGCCGTCGAACGGCTCCCCGTGCTGGCCTACTCGGAGCTGGGCGCGGCCCGTCAGGTGCGCTCGGTCGCGGTCGTCGGCTCCACCGGCGCCGTCGGCGCCCACCCGGTCCTCACCACGGCCGGTGCATGATGGCGCGCCGTCGTACCCGCCCCACACCGGAGACTCCGGCACTGATCGACCTGCGCGTGCTGTTCGTGGCTGCGCTGGTGGCCTCCCCGGCGGCGTACCGCGCCAGCCAGGGCCTGCTCACGGTCGACCAGGCGCTGACCCGGTTCCTGCTCGTGGCGCTCGCCTGCACCGCCGTGAGCACGCTGTTGCGGGCGGTCTGGCCGATGGTGGCCGGGCCTGCGCCCGAGCCCGTCCCCGTGGAGGCCGGAGAGATCAGCCCGCGACCGGAATGACCCACTGCAGGGTGGTGCCCTCGCCGGGCGCCGTCGTCACGTTGAGGTGACCGCCGAGCTCGGCAGCCCGCCCCGCGAGGTTCGCGGAGCCATGCCCCGGGGTCACGCTCGACTGATCGAACCCGACCCCGTCGTCCGCGACCCGGAGCCGGAACCACTCCGAGGACGCCGACATCTCGACCACGACCGAGGAGGCTTCGGCGTGCCGGGCGATGTTGGACAACGCCTCGCGCAGCGTGGTGAGCACGTGGGTGTTGGCTTCCGGCGCGAGCGCTCGCTCGACCTGGCCCGTGATGCGCAGCACCGGCTGGAAGCCCAGCACGACGGCGTACTCGCTGAGGAGTGAGCGGACCTCCTCCAGCAGCGGCTTCACGGGGCCTGCACCGAGCTCGAAGATCGCGGCGCGCAGCTCCTTGATCGCGATGTCGAGGTCCGTGATGGCGCCGTCGACGCGACCGCGCAGCTCTTCGGGGTCGAGCCCGCGCGCGCCCTGGAGCTGCATACCGGTCGCGAACAGCCGCTGGATGACGAGGTCGTGGAGGTCGCGGGCGATCCGGTCGCGGTCCTTGGCGACGAGCAGCTGCGCACGATCGCGCAGGGCCTGGTCACGATCGAGGATCAGGCCGAGCTGGAGTGCGGTGACGCCGACGAGGTCCAGCATCACGCCACGCAGCGACGGCGTCTCGTGGGCCTTCTCCACGACGATGGCCCCGGCGCCGCCGGACAGGCGGGTGTGGACGGGAACGATCAGGGTCGCGTTGCCCGGCGACTCCGGGATCCGGATCGGCATCCGCGCGTCCACCACCGCGCGGATCTCGGTGTTCAGCCGCTCGATGACCTCCGGCGCGGCCTCGGAGTCACCAGCCACCTGGAGGATCTCGATCAGGCCGTCGACCCGTCGGACGTAGGCGACCACCTGCGCATCGCACAGCTCACGCAGGGAGCCGACGAGCTCATCGAGCGCGTCCTGCACCCGGGCGCGACCCGACAGGTCGGTGCCGACCTCGCGGGTGCCGACCAGCCAGCGGCGGCGCCACTCGACCTGCTCGTACGCGCGAGCGTTGTCGATCATCACGCCGGCGGCGCGAGCCAGCGCTTCGACGAGCGCCTGGTCGCGGGCCGTGAACGGCGCGCCCCCACGCTTGTTCCCGAGGTACAGGTGGCCGAAGGCCTGTTCGTCGACCAGCACCGGGGCGCCGAGGAAGCTGTCGATCACCGGGTGCCGGTCCGGGTAGACGCCGGTCGCCGACGGGTGCGTGGTGACGTCGTCGATCCGGATCGCACGCCGCTCCCGCGGCACGAGGCCGAGCAGGCCGGAGCCGGTCGGCAGCTCCGTGATGTGCGCGAACTCCTCGGCCACGGCCGGGTTGGGCACCAGCTCGGTGAAGGCTCCGTCGTCGTCGACGATGCCCAGGACGCCGTACTTCGCATCGGTGAGCTCGCACGAAGCAATGACGATGCGTGTCAGCACGCCGCGCAGGTCGCGGTCGGACCCGATCGCCACCACGGCGTCGAGCAGGGCGCGTGCCTCCGGCGGCAGTTCGAGGTCCATCGCGTCGATCCCTCCCACAGCGATCGCTGACTCCTCAGGCTAGCGGGATTCTTTACTTTTGTCGGAGCTCGACACGGATCCGATCGGCATCGGAATCACGGACCTGAGTCAGAACCGCCGCAACTGGTAGATCCCACGGGTGCGCGCGACGACCGTCCCGGCCTCGTCGGTGACCTCGGTCAGCAGCTCGAAGTCGGACTTGCCGCGCTCGGCGTACTCCGCCAGGACGCGGGCGATCTCCTCGTCGCTGAGCGTGGTCCGCGCGACGACGTCGGTCATGGCAGGGCGCAGGAAGTCGATCTCCACCCGCTTGACCAGCGGCACACCGCCCTCCGCGGCGAGCGAGGTGCGGGCGAAGACGCCACCCAGCAGTTCCGCCACGGTGAACAAGGATCCGGCGTACGACGTCCCGAAGTGGTTCACGTTGGGCGCGCTCGGAAGGCGCGCCGCCACGGAGTTCGCCTCCGCCTCGATGACCTCGACACCCATCGCCGCAACGATCGGGATCAGTTCCTTGATGCTGGCGGTGATCTCGTCAGTGATGCTCATCGGGCCAACCTAGTGGCCCGATGAGCTCACGGGGATCAGGCGACGTCGTACGTCGAGAGGCCCAGGCGCGGGTGCGCCGAGCCCTTGAGGAGCACGTCGACCACGAGGTCGACGTCATCGATCATCGGGACGTGGCCGCACTTGGGCAGCGTGACGTGGGTGGCGTCCGGCAGTGCCTTGCGGGCGCGCTTCGCCTGGTACGGGAGCAGCACCAGGTCACGGGTTCCCCAGGCGACCGTGACGGGGATCGAGGGGTCGATCGGCCGATCGAACGGCTTGCCGCCGTCGATGATCGTCTTCAGGGCGGGCTTGGCGGCGACCAGTCCGCGCAGGTCGCCGAGCGCGAGCTCGGGGGTCAGGCGGCCGCCGTGGGTCATCAGCAGGCCCATGGCCGCCGCACGACCGGGCGCCGTGCGCAGGATGGCCGGGGCGATCGGCTGGGCGAGGGTCGCCGCGCCGGTCAGAGCGACGAAGACAGCGCGGATGTAGGCGAACTCCAGCGCGCCGCTCCAGAACCCCGCCGGGGCAAGGGTCGTGGCGCTGCTGACCAGGTTGTCCGCCGCCGCCTCGAGCGAGATCCGGCCACCGAGCGAGTTGCCCGCGATGTGGGGCCGATCAAGTCCCTGCTCGTCGAAGAAGTCGATCAGGATGTCGCGCAGCGTCTCCTGCACGGGACGCCCGTCAGGCACCAGCGCGGGCGACTCACCGTGGCCGGGAAGGTCAAGGATGATCACCTCGCGGTGCTCGGCGAGCCGATCGACGATCGGGTACCAGGCCTGCCTGCGGTGGCCGATCCCGTGGACCAGGACCAGCGGTTCACCCGAACCAAAGCGTTCGTGGGCAAGCATCTTGACCTCGCTTTCGCACGCCGCCGTTGGCGCACAGTTAGGTGCAACTTGTAGTTGCGCATACCGACAGTAGGCAAAGTGCTAACTGGGCGCAAGCATTCGGGCGAACGAGATTGATGTGGCTCACGTCACGCGGTCGGGCCGGTCTCGCTCAGCCCGAAGCGGTCGTGCAGCCGACGGAGCGGGCGGGGCGCCCACCAGTTCGCCTCGCCGAGCAGCCGCATCAGCGAGGGCACCAGCAGGGCCCGCACGATGGTCGCGTCGATGATCACGCCGAGCGCCATGCCCACGGCGATCTGCTTCATGAAGAAGACCGGACTCACCGCGAACGCCGCGAACACGACCGCGATCATCAGGGCCGCGGCGCTGATGATCCGCCCGGTCTTCGCGACACCGTGGGCCACGGCGTCCTCGTTGGACATCCCGCCGTCACGCAGCTCCTTGACCCGCGCCATCACCAGGACGGCGTAGTCCGTGGCGAGCGCGAAGGCCACGGCGAACAGGAAGACCAGGCTGGTGACCTCGACGGCGTACGGTCCGGGGTAGTCGAGCAGCCCGACGAGGAACTTGTGCTCGAAGACGATCACCAGGATCCCGAGGGACGCGGCGAGGGTCATCGCGTTCATCACCAGTGTCTTCAGGGGCAGCAGCACGGACCCGGTCAGCAGGAACAACAGGCCGACCGTGAGCGCGATGACCAGGCCGATGGTCAACGGAGCGTTGGCGACCAGGCTCTCCTTCTCGTCGACGAAGCTGGCCGTGTTGCCTGCGGTCAGCAGGCGGGCTCCGTCCGGTGCGGCCAGCTCCCGCACCTGCGCCAGTGCGTCCTGCGACCGGTCGGAGAGAGCCGGCCCGTCGAAGGATCCGATCGTGTAGGCCACGGTGTCCGAGACCCGCACGAACGGCGGGATCGTGTCGGCGACATGGTCGAGCGCCGCGATCTGCTGGCGCAGTCCTTCGAGCTCCGCGTCGGTCGCCGGTCCGTCCACGGTCAGCGACAGGCCCTCGGTCACGGCCCGGTCGTAGTGGTCGTCCAGGTAGGCGTTG
>NZ_JBMCZA010000233.1:9632-10010 GCF_048654705.1 Nocardioides sp. CPCC 206348 | reverse complement strand
CTCGGGCCGGTGAGATGGGTGCCGAGCAAGGGAGCGGCGAGGGCGACCAGGACCACGGTCGTCGCGACCGCCACCAGCACCGGCCGCTTCATCACGGCGCGTGCGACGCGAAGCCACCGGGTGGAGGTGTCGGAGACCGCGGGCCCGCGGCGGATCGACAGCGCGTTGATGCGGGGACCGAGCACCGCCAGCAGGGCGGGTACGACGATGACGGCCATCGCGGCCGACAGCACGCCGACCACGGCGCCCGCGGCACCCACCGAGTAGAGGAAGCGCTGCGGCATCACGATGAGCGCGGCCATCGCGCCGGCGACGGTCAGCCCGGAGAACACCGCCGTACGACCGGCCGAGGCGACGGTACGACGGTGCGCCTCCTCC